>JAAVGX010000068.1 GCA_014800065.1 Bacteroidales bacterium
GACGAAAATAGCGGTAGCCGCAACCGCCCTAAGAACAAGACAAGCAAAGGAATAACTCCAATCCCCCAAACGCGCTAATACCCAGCTAAATAAATGTACGGATATCGCTTCGCGATGTCACCAACGCCAAACCCACCAAGGCAAAAGAGCCCCGAAGGGGCGACATCGTCTTTAACCCCTGGTGGAGCGAAGCGGAACCTGGGGACGCAAGTCTAAGCCCGAGAGCAGAGGCTCCGGGAACACTGCGGCAAAGAGAACATTGACATTGTGGAATATAACCCTAACAAAGAGGTTATTAATTTTGCATAGTGCTTTTGACTGCAAAAATAGCACTCAAAATCCCTACGCAAAACCCGGCTATTTTCGGTTTGTCTCATAACAACGAAAGCCACCCCTATCAGGATGGCTTTGCTATATGGGAGAAATGTCCGATTAGGCCTTGATACGTTCTACGTAGGAGCCGTCGCGGGTGTCGATTTTCACCTTGTCGCCGATGTTGCAGAACAGAGGCACGCGTACTTCAGCGCCGGTTTCTACTGTAGCGGGCTTGAGGGTGTTGGTGGCGGTATCACCCTTGATGCCGGGCTCGGTGTAGGTGATTTCCAGAATCACGGAGGTGGGCATTTCGCAGGTGAGGATGGTGTCGGAAGCGGCGTGAACCATAGCTTCGCAGATGTCACCTTCCTTGAGGAATTCTACGCCTTCGATGCTTTCGCCGGGGATAGCTACCTGTTCGAAGGTTTCGGTGTGCATGAAGTTGTAGCCCATGTCGTCCTTGTAAAGGAATTGGTAGGGACGACGTTCGATGCGAACTTCATCAACCTTAACACCTGAGTTCCAGGTCTTGTCGATGATACGACCGGTTTTTACGTTGCGGAGTTTGGTACGCACGAAAGCCGGACCTTTGCCGGGCTTCACATGCAGGAATTCTTTGATGAAATAGTACTGGCCATCGATATCGAGGCACATACCGTTTTTAAAATCAGCTGTTGTTGCCATAAAAGGTTATCTTGATTTCTTTGTTGTCGAGGTTTGGAGGTGCAAATTTACGAATTTTTCGCTAATCTACCAATTTTATTTTTAATTCCCCTTCAGCGTTCTGCCGTGGCAGAAGTCGACGGCTGGTGTGATAGTAGGCAATGCCCATGAGAAGGGTGGTAAGGCTCCATGTGATGGGGTACACCGACAGCAGGCGGCCGAACGAGCCCGTTTCGGGGAACCATACAACCCAAGGAATGCGAACCAGGCATGTTCCGAAGACGGTAATGATGGCCGGCAACAGCGATACTCCCAGACCTCGCATTGCCGAAGCGGCTATTTCATAGTACACTGCAATGAATTGGAATAAAAGGGCTGTAGAGAGGCGTGTCAGGCCGTAATCTATAACCTCCGGGTCGGTGGTGAAAGGAGCGAGCACCAAAGCTCCGTTGGCTACAATCAGAACGTTAAGCACAACTGTGGAGATGAATGCCATGCCGAAGCCGAGACGGAAAATGCGCCGGCAGCGGTCATAATTACCGGCTCCGTAATTCTGCCCCACGAAGGCTACGATAGTTTGATTGAAAGCGGCTATCACCAGATAGCAATAAAATTCGTAGGTAACTGCGGCTGCTGAGCCGGCCATTGCAGACGCACCGAAGGAATTGATGGCCGAAACTATAAAAACATTCGAAATGGCAAATACGGTGCCCTGAATGCCGGCCGGGAGGCCGATGTTGATTATCTTGCTTAACTCTGCCCGATACGCCCTTATATCTTTGAAATTCAACCGTATATCAGAACGTTCATGGGAGAGCCACCACACTATGAGAGTGGCGTTGACGATATTGGCAATCACAGTACCCCATGCCACTCCCGTAACACCCATGCCCATACCTACCACGAAAAGGAGGTTAAAGCCTACATTGACCAAACCGGATATTACGAGGCTGTAGAAGGGTCGACGGGTGTCGCCAACACTGCGCAGAATTGCCGATCCGATGTTGTAGACCATCAGGAAAGGTAGACTCAGCCCGAAGATACGCAGGTAGGTTACTGCATCGTCAAGGATTTCGTCCGGAGTGTCCAGAAGGGTCAATATCTTTGTGGCGGCGAACTCGGTGAGGGTGAGCATTATCAACCCGCACACTATGGCTACCATAGCGGCCGTAGAGGTAGCCCTCCGCACGCTGACAGCATTCCGTTGGCCCAGACTGTTGGCTATAACCACGTTAACACCTATCGACAATCCCATGAAAAGATTGACCATCAGCCCTATCACCGGGCCGTTGCTTCCTACGGCGGCAAGGGCTTCCGGACCGGCGAAACGACCGGCAACTGCAAAATCGACAGAGTTGAACGACTGCTGCAGGATTCCGCTGGCTACCAACGGAAGGGCAAACAT
Organism: Bacteroidales bacterium; assembly: GCA_014800065.1. Next base: position 2,384 of record JAAVGX010000068.1, read on the forward strand.
AATCATCCGGGCCCCGAGAGGTCCGGACAACATATCTATTTTATTTTCTGCTACTTTCATTCTTCAATTAATCGGAATACATATGCACCGAGGTCGGGCGCGTCACCTCGCAAATTACCATACCGGTCAATCAGAGCTTCATCAAGCGTGAGAGCTGCATCGGCCGCTCCAATGGCCGGTGAGTCTGGTTGAAGACGGTAATCGAACAGATATTCGTTACGGATGGTGTAAAAGAGGGGGTCTTCACCATAAATACAGTCAATAAAGTTCTCATCATCCGCTCCATCACTCTGAAACAAGCAATGACGGAAATGTATATCCTGCCCGGTGATGTCACCACCGGATATGGCTGTTCCCAAGCCCGCAATTATGGAGTTACTAACATCCAGGTGCAACTCGGAGGTTTCGTCCTCTCCAAGGTTAAAATCAATGGCCGGGCCTGTGATTACTGCAAAGAGGTAATTGTTTGCAAATGTGCAATGATTGAACACATATGTTCCCCCATAAAGGTCAACGAGCCCCTCGGCAGCTTCTGCTAATTCGCAGCCAACTGCCTTGATATTGGCATCCATTGCCGCCAAGACTGTTCCGCCGGAATTGCGCAGACGGCAATTTATAAGGTCGAGCGAAGCATGATCGACAATCACACCCGATTTGGTATTTTTAATTTCTGTATACTTGAGCGAGTTTGAAACAGAGGTCGGCGCAAAGGCTAAACCGTCCCACTGTTTTGACATAATGTCGAAGGAAATATCGCCCACCACGTTTCCGCGTCGGTCGCCGCTGAGTACTATGGGCGCTTCCGCACTACCCTGCCCCAAAAGAGTGCCGCACACACGCATATATGCTCCGTCGTGGAATAACAACTGTGTACCGGGCTCCAGTGTCAAGGTCACATTTTCGGCCACTATCAGCGAGTCAAACACCTGATAAGGGCGATCTGCGGTAAAAACCGTATTGTCAGCAATGGTGTGGGCATGTAGTCGAGTCACGTTCTGGCCGGTCGCTTCCAAAAACACAGAACGCGTCACTCCGTTGGTTATGAAGTTAAGATCGGCATGGAAAATACCTTCCTCTGCTCCCTTCACCTCGGGCAAAGTGGCCTCTACCATTACAAAGATGGAGTCGTTGGGACGAATCTCCACATTGCTGAACGACGTGCCTGAGAGCCCGTCAACATTGATTCGGAATGCGGAGGCATCAGCACCGGTCACATTTATAGTGCTGATATTCATTCCCTTGGAATAACGGTTGTGCACCACAAAGATTGATGTGGTGGATGGCTCATCTGTGAAGATTTTACCCAGTTGCACGGTGTCGGTGGAAAACTCCGGCTGATCGGATGGAGAGGTCGAGAAACTATCCTCTATACAGCCGGTTGCCAGAGTGCAAAATGTCAGTATTGTCGTTAATATGTGTATGAGTCGGTTCATATTCAAAAGCGGGAAGAGAGACCGCTTGAATTATAACGGAAGTTGTGCTATAATATTGCCCGGAATGAGAAAAGGAGGACGCCGGGCGTCCTCCTTTTCTATGGATGTTGGTCGATTATTCAGCTGCGGGGAGTTCGGGTTCCTGCTTTTCAGCGGCTTCCACGGGGTTTTCAACCTTGGGAGCTGCTTTACGGCGAGAACGACGGGTGCTCTTAGCCTTAGCCTTGCCTTCTTCAGTTGCTTTGAGCATAGCTTCGTTGAAGTCTACAAGCTCGATGAAGCAGGTGGTAGCGTTGTCGCCCAGACGATGACCGGTCTTGAGGATACGGGTGTAACCACCGGGACGGTTGGCAATCTTTTCTGCCACGATACCGAAGAGTTCCTTTACGGCTTCTTTGTTCTGCAGGTGAGCGAATACCACGCGACGGTTGAGGGTGGTATCCTCCTTGGCGCGGTTGATCAGAGGCTCAGCATAGATGCGCAGCGCTTTGGCCTTGGCCAGAGTGGTGTTGATGCGCTTGTGCATGATGAGCGATATGGTCATATTAGCCAGAAGGGCGTCGCGGTGTGCCTTCTTGCGGCTAAGGTGATTGAATTTATTGTTATGTCTCATCGAAGTTATTCTTTATCAAGTTTGTACTTTGAGATGTCCATGCCGAACGAGAGATTCAGGCTCTGAAGGAGGCTTTCAAGCTCGACGAGGGACTTTTTGCCGAAGTTACGGAACTTAAGGAGGTCGGTTTTGTTGAATACCACCAGTTCTGCGAGGGTTTCAACCTCGGCGCTCTTGAGGCAGTTAAGAGCACGCACGGAGAGCTGCATATCCACCAGCTTGGATTTGAGGAGCTGGCGCATGTGGAGCACTTCTTCATCGAATTCTTCGCCCGGTTCGGGTTCGTTCGTTTCGAGGGTGATCTTTTCGTCCGAGAACAGCATGAAGTGGTAAATCAGAATCTTTGCGGCTTCCTTGACGGCATCCTTCGGCAGGATGGACCCGTTGGTGGTGATTTCAAGGGTCAGTTTGTCGTAGTCGGTTTTCTGGTCTACGCGGTAGTTGTCAACGGTGTACTTAACGTTTTTGATAGGGGTGTAGATGGAGTCGATGGCGATTGTGTTGATGTCGTCCGCGGGGGTGACATTTTCTTCGGCAGGGACCCAACCGCGACCCTTATTGATGGTCAGTACGATGGTGAAACTTGCGCTGGGATCCAAATGACAGATGACCAAGTCGGGGTTCATTACTTCGAACCCTGTCATAGCCTTGGCTATGTCACCGGCTGTGAACACTTCTTTGCCTGAAACATTGATGGTGACACGCTCTGTTTCGGTGTCTTCGACTTTCTGCTTCAGGTCGACCTGCTTGAGGTTAAGGATGATGTTCTTCACATCTTCCTTAACTCCGGGGATGGCATCGAATTCATGCTTCACTCCGTCAATTTTGATGGAGCTGATCGCGTAGCCCTCCAAAGAGGAGAGCAGTACGCGACGGAGAGCATTTCCTACTGTGATGCCATAGCCGGGTTCCAAGGGCTTGAACTCGAATTTTCCGAAGAAATTGGAGTCCTCAACCATCAATACTTCTTCAGGTTTTTGGAATGCTAATATAGCCATGGATCTTTTGTCTTAGAAATTATTACTTAGAGTAGAGCTCGACGATGAGCTGTTCCTTGATGTTTTCGGGGATGTCCTCGCGTGCGGGTACGTGGAGGAACTTGCCGGCCTTGGTGGCCTCATCCCATTCGATCCAAGGATACTTGCTGTGATTGAATCCGGCAAGTGCGTCGGCAATCACTTCGAGAGACTTGCTTTTTTCGCGAACACCTACAACATCGCCGGGTTTTACCTTGTATGAGGGGATGTTCACTACTGCACCGTTTACGGTGATGTGACGGTGGAGTACCAGCTGACGGGCGGCTGCGCGGGTGGGTGCAATGCCCAGACGGTATACTACGTTGTCCAGACGGCTTTCAAGAAGCTGGAGAAGGATTTCACCGGTAATACCTTTCAGACGGCTGGCCTCAGCGAAGAGGTTGCGGAACTGACGTTCCAGTACGCCGTAGGAGTATTTGGCTTTCTGCTTCTCGCGGAGCTGAACACCGTATTCAGATGTCTTGCGGCGCTTGTTCGCACCGTGCTGGCCGGGGGGGAAGTTACGACGGGCGAGGACTTTATCTTCGCCGAAGATAGCTTCTCCGAATTTGCGGGCTATTTTGGTCTTGGGACCTGTGTATCGTGCCATTGTGTTTAAAATCAGTTTTGTTCAGAAGCAAGCCGGAGGCTGAGGGGGTTGAACGCTTTTGGCGCAGCCGCGACCATAGAGAGGTGA
>JAAVGX010000069.1 GCA_014800065.1 Bacteroidales bacterium
GGGCGGGTGGGGCCTACGAACATTATGTCGTCGAATGGGGCTCGCCAGAGGAAGTAGGTGATCAGGAGGGAGCGGGAGTCGATGTTGGGGTCGTTGTCGTGTATTATGAATCGGCCGGCTTGCTTTCCCTTTTTTCGGTTTTTCTCGAAGGCGTAGATTATGGCGTGCTCCCATTTGCGCAGGCGCCGGCCTATGTACACCTCGAATGGGCGACATAGGTCGGGGACGTAGCGGTAGCGCTGCTTGGGGGTGGCTTTTATATACGCTTTCATAGTTAGTCCGAGCTGAAGCTCGGTGCCAAAGACAAAGTGCCGCTTGCGCGGCGTTGCTATTGTGGCGGTTTGGGCGTGGGTGACATCGCAAAGCGATGTCCCTACGGTTCGCCGGGGTTTTGGGGGCAAAGTTACGGCCTTTGGTGGGGGTTTTATTGTTTGATTTGCGCAATTTGCCTTTTCGCACGATTTCGTACAGTAGCGTGTCAAAAGGACGCTCGGAACGAGCGTCCCTACATTTTCTTGCTGGTTTTCAGTGGGTTACAGTGGCGGGTCCGTACATTTTTTATATGCTAAAAAAGCCGCTCCTTTGGGGGGAGCGGCTTATTTTGTGCTGAATTTATTCAGCTTTTGCTTCTTTATTTATTCAGCTACTACTTCGAAGGGAACGTCGACAGTAACATCCTTGTGGAGACGGACAGTGGCAACGTATTCGCCAACTTCCTTGACGGGATTCTTGATGTCGATGATCTTGCGGTCGATGTTGTGACCGAGTTTTTCGAGAGCTTCGGCAATCTGAATAGCGTTAACAGAACCGAAGATAGTACCGGTAGCAGAAGTTTTAGCACCGATGGTGAGCTTAACATCAGCGAGCTGAGCGGCGATAGCTTCAGCATCGGCTTTGATTTTGGCGAGCTTGTGAGCGCGCTGACGCTGGTTTTCAGCGAGAACCTTGAGAGCAGAAGCGCTTGCGATGACAGCTTTGCCGGTAGGGATGAGGAAATTGCGGCCGTAACCGTCCTTCACTTCAACAACGTCGTCCTTGTATCCAAGTCCAGACACGTCTTCTTTAAGAATGATCTTCATAATGTTGTGGCGGTTATAGGTTATTTCATCAAGTCAGTAACATAGGGCAGGAGTGCGAGGTGACGAGCACGCTTCACAGCCTGAGCGACGCGACGCTGGAACTTGAGAGAAGTACCGGTGATGCGACGGGGGAGGATTTTGCCCTGTTCGTTGAGGAATTTTTTGAGGAATTCGGGGTCCTTGTAGTCCACGAAGTTGATGCCGAACTTTTTGAAACGGCAGTATTTTTTCTTTTTTACGTCTACCGACATAGGAGTGAGGTAGCGGATTTCAGATTGAGTCTGTGCCATGGATTAGTCCTCCTTATTTTCAGCGGGTTGAACGTTAGCAGCGGCACGACGAGCGCGACGCTTTTCGGCATACTGAGCAGCGTATTTGTCCTGACGGAAAGTGAGCCAACGGAGGACACGTTCGTCACGGCGGAAAGCTGTTTCGAGTTTACGGATTACAGTTGGGTCAGCCTCGAATTCGATAAGGCTGTAGAAGCCGGTTGACTTCTTCTGGATGGGATAAGCGAGCTTACGCAGGCCCCATTCTTCGCTGTTTACGATGGTAGCGCCGTTGTCGGTGAGCACTTTCGCAAACTTTTCTACCGCTTCCTTCATCTGAGCATCAGACAAAACGGGAGTTAAAATGAAAACGGTTTCGTACTGCATTGGGTTGATAGTTAATTAATTAAGTTTATGGAGATTAAATCCGGGTGCAAAGTTACGCATTTTTTACTCAACTACCAAATAAATTGAGATTTTTTGCCGGAATCAATTTGAATATTTACAGTAGGACGTCGGCTACTGCTGCGGGGTTGTAGGCCCAGCGGGTGTCGTAGACGGTGGCGGCGTCGGCGGGGTTGTCGGTGAGGGGCGTTTGCTGAATTGCGGCGCGGTTGCGAAGCATTTGTCCGATTGTGGGCCGGGCTTTGAGCCGACGGATGTATGCTTCGATTTGTTGGCTTTTGAGTTGAGCGGCGATTCGGGAGGTCAAGGGCATCTCCACCCAATAGATAACACGCGCCCGGAGGTCGAGGAAGCCAAAGACGAGACCTCTCATGAGGTTTGTTGTGCTGATTCGCACCATGTGCTGCACTGTTGAGGGGTCGTATGCCACTCCGGTTGTATCAGAGACGGCCATCGGGTGTTGGCAAGTCATCCATCCCACCACGAGACGCGGGTCGAGTGTTGTTGAGGAGTAGGCATTGCATGTGAAAACGGCGTATTTCCATCCCTCCTTCAGCAAAGTTGGAATGTTTAGCTCCACATACTCGGCCGTTCCGACCTGATCGGGGATTTCGCGGATGTCGCCGCTATGGCGTGCGCCGTTGAAGCTGAGGTCGTAGTATGCGCAATCGCGAGTATAGCTATTTTCCTTGACGAGTTTGGCTGAAAGGTCCATATCCAGATGCTGCGCCGGCAAGCCCTGCCCCCATTGGAGGAAGAGGCGCACATCGTCGCCCTCGACCCGGAAACGTTGGCCCTGATATGCGGGCGGGAGGTCGGACACTATAGTACTGCGGTCACCGACGGGCACCGGAATATCATCGAGCTCAGGGTCGATATAGATTGGGGCATCGGTTTTTTGTTGAGCCGCAAAACGCACTTCCATAGCCTTGACATAGAGCTCGTTGATTGCCAGGATGGCATCGGCGCGCTCATTGTCGGACATATCGCGCACACCTTTCGGGAGGTCGGCGAGGACCTTCTTCAATCCCGGCGCGCCAACGGAGCGACTATTATTAACGGCGAAGAAATATTCCTCAGCCAAAGCACTCATGCTTAGCAGAATACGCGGTGCAACGGAAGGCAACACGGGCTCAAAGGCTTTCATTACCTGTCGGAGCCCGAACTTGCCAATCAGCGCAAATAGCGAGCGAGCGAAAATGCCCGGACGTTCGGCCAGGAGAGCGAAAGCTGCCGAGGCATCGCCGGCCTCGAGAGCATGGTTCACACTACCCTGCCAAACGCGATAGTCGCCGCGGTAGAACAGGTCGAGGAGTTGTGAGAGCTTATCCATGCCGGGCTTGTGGCTGTACTCGGCCAGGCGCAGCGCCCGAATCATGCGTACCCACATACCGCGGTGCTTGTGCATGTCTTCGCAAAGGCTTTCGGCAGATGCGGCCAAACCGTTGAGCCACCGTGCAACGACTTTTGCCTGTGCTCGTGAGAATTTGAGAGCCAGGTTACCAATCACCGGCTCGACACCACCGCGAGGATTTTGATGGAAGGCGCCGTCGCGATTTACGGCCTCGTGCAACTGCTTATACACTTTAGGGGGTACGATGCGCAAAGACCCGGTGCGTTGGTACCAGACCATTCGCAGGAGGTCGGTGGGTGTTTTGAGGAAACGGAGAGCCTCTTCGAAGTCGCCTCGTTGCCATAAAATATCGGCTACGAGAATACGATTTTCCTTTATCGGGATTTCCACATCCGCGGGTACGGGGAATGCCATCATGAGCGCCTTGAGGTTTTCAATCGCGGTGGCATTCAAGGGCACTTTGCTTTCGAGCAGACTGCGCAGAAGAGCCACGAGTTCGGGTTGAGACCACAGTTCGAGCACCTTTTTGGGGGTTCCTTGTCCGGTGTAGGTGTAATTGGTGGTTATGAAAGGACGGCCGCAGAAAGGGCAGCCGGTGTATCGTTCCAGGGGGAAAGTTCCTTCGGGAATCTGATGTCCGCAAGGAAGGGTTACGGAGGGGAGGTCCACCATACCGAGATTCTGAAACAGAGTGATAAGATGGTCGGCCACGGTTTCGCCCGTGGGAGTGCGCCAACCCTTCACGAGAGCGCTCCAGTTGAGTCCTACATTATAAGCCGCGCGTATATTGTCAGCAATTTTTTCGAGCCGTTGTTCGGAACAACCGTTCAGGGCATGTAGCAACCCCTCACTCACTTGGTAGCCCAGCTGCCCCAGGAGCGCCACAAAGGCAGTAGATTCCGGAGTCATGTCCTCTTTGGGATTCACTTCAGCCATGGGTATATACACGGCATTATTTCGCAGGGCGACTTGGCTGAGAACGTCTGTATTCATAGCACTTTAGAGTGATTTTAGGTTATTGCATAAAAAAAGGGAGGTAATTGAGGTGCTAATTAAAAAATCATGAATTTTTCCCAGAAGTAAGCACCACTTGACCTCCATAGTGCAAAGATACGCAATTTAAGGGAGACTTCCAAATTTTTTTTGGGGGGAATTTTTTATTTTGGGGGGGAATTTGACATTTGGACATTTTGACATTTTGACATTTGGACATTTTGACTTATTGACATATTGAGATAATTAATTTGGGCACTTATAATAAAGGAGGGGGAATCACGTTAATATGATGAAATGAAATCGGAAGTACTCTTCGTAGGACCCTGCTCGGGAGGTGGCATGACAACCGTTATGCACACCCTTTGTGCGCAAATACCCGGGACCGGGATAGTGTGCAGTTACCGTGGAGGTTCGAAAATCCGCAAGGCATTGGATGCAATTCGCGGGCTTTTGACCTTACGGAGAGAGCTTTTGCGCCACCCGGAAATCGGCATAGTGCACATCCACAGTGCCTCCAACGGCAGTTTCCGGCGCAAGATGCACTTTGCCCGTTTGGCGAAGCGGCATGGGCGCAAGGTGCTGATGCACATCCACGGAGGCGGCTTCGCCGACTTCCTCGCTACCGACCCCCAGGGCATCGTTGCAGATCTGAACAGTCTGGACGGTGTTGTTTGCCTTTCCCAACAGTGGGCCGACATTCTTTCCGAGGCCGGTGTTAAACGCCTCTTCGTTCTTCCCAACCCTGTAGCCGACCCCGTGCGGGTTGAGGTAGAACCCGACGGACGGGTTCACTTCCTCTTCCTCGGTCTGCTGGATCGAGAAAAAGGAGTTTATGACCTGTTGCAGGCCGCGGCCGATAATCGCGAGCGCTGGTCGGGTAAGCTGGTGATTCATATCGGTGGAGTTGGTCCCGAAGAAACGAATATGCGCAAAATCATCGCCGACCACCACATCGGGGATTTGGTTCGGCTCGAAGGGTGGGTTGAGGGGGCCGCCAAGGCACGTCTTTTCAGCCAATCATCGGCGTTGTTGCTTCCCTCGTACGTAGAAGCCATGCCCGTGAGCCTTTTAGAAGCCATGAGCTATGAACTGCCGGTGATAACTACCCCAGTAGGGTCGATTCCCACAATGGTTACCAATGGTGACAACGGCCTGTTGGTCAGCCCCGGGAGCCCTGCGGAACTGGCCTCAGCCATTGACCAACTGGCCGGTGATTCCTCGCTACGCACCCGGATGGGCGCCCGGGGTAAAAAAATCGTTGAAAAGCTGAGCCCCGAGCATATCGGCGAACAACTGCAAACCATCTACAGTAAATTATGAGTCTCCCTCTACGCTATACCCTCCTAAATCCCTTTCACCGCCTGTTGCGCCGAATCGGCACCACGTGGATATCGCTGCGCTACCTCAAGGCGTATGGCCACCGCATGCGCAAGGATAACCCCGAGACGTACCACGAGAAGGTGTACTGGCTGATGAATAACACCGATATAAGCCGCTGGAGCGAACTTGCCGACAAGTACCTGGTTCGCGACTTTGTGGCACGACGAGTCGGGGAGCATGTACTTCCCAAGCTTTACGGAGTGTGGGAGCGCCCTGAGGACATCGACTTTTCAAAGATTCCGGTGCCTTGCGTGATAAAAACCAACAACGGTTGCGCCACCAACATCTTCGTACACACCCGTGAAGATCTCAAACCGGAATCGATTGTGAGCCAACTCAAGAAATATCTATCCATCCACTACGGCGACCTGACCGCCGAGCGCCATTACACCGGCATCAAACCCCGGGTGATATGCGAGGAGATGATGATAGACCAGGCGCACCCCGGGCAATCGCTTATCGACTACAAATTCCATTGTTTCGACGGCGAACCGATGTTCTGTGAAGTTCTGGCGGACCGCATACCCAATACTCATCTTTATAAGCAGATGATGTACGATATGGACTTCAAGCCCCAACCTCATTTACTTGATTTCACGGGAACGGAAGTCGGACCGATCACCGACCTTGACAAACCTCCGTGCTGGGAGCACCTGAAGGCTGTGGCACGGGCATTGAGCCTGGGTTTCACCTTTGTGCGAGTGGATCTTTACTGCATCAACGGCCACACCATGTTCGGGGAAATGTCGTTCACCCCGGGGGTAGATCATGCCTACACCGAGGAGCTTACGTCGTATATGGGTTCACTGATAAAATTACCGGAAAAACGATGAAAAAGATAGTAGCGGCAGCGTCGTTCGGCGGGCATTGGGTTCAGCTGCTTCGGCTTACGGTGCCGATGGAGGCAAATTGCACAGTAGTGTATCTGAGCACCGACAGTCAATGTGCCGGAATGGTGGAAGGCCGTCGATTCTACACCCTTAAAGATTTCAGCCGCTGGAATCCCTGGCGATTGATACCGGCACTGATTCATGCGTGGCGTATCCTCTACCGTGAGCGACCGGATGCCGTGCTGACCACCGGTGCCGCCCCCGGTCTGGTAGTTGTTGCAGCGGCTCGCCTTTTGGGTATCCGCACCGTGTGGGTAGATTCGGTGGCGAATGCCGACTGCCTTTCCATGTGCGGACGTATAGCCTCCCGATTGGCCCATCGTACGTTCACGCAGTGGTCACATCTGGCTGATGACAAAGTGAAATATGCCGGGAACGTGCTCGGCGCAGACCCCTCCGACCAATGATTTTCGCAACAATGGGGACTCAGATTCCCTTCGACCGCTTCCTCCGGATGCTTGACCAGGTAGCTCCCCTTCTGAAGGGCGAGCAAATCATAGCCCAGACCATACCGGGTCATTACAAGCCGACCAATTTTGAAACCGTTGGTCTGATAGGGCCGGAGCTATTCACGCGCTATATTGAAAGTGCGCGCATCATAGTGTCGCACGCCGGGATGGGCACCATTATCAATGCGCTGACTGCGCGTAAGCCCATCGTTGTGGTGCCACGTATGGCATCGCTGGGGGAGCATCGCAACGAGCACCAGCTTGCCACTGCCCGACGGCTTGGTGAGATGGGTTTTGTGCACGTTGCCAATGATGCCACCCAACTGCTGGACGCCCTCACTACGGATTCACTGCAAAAACTTCGCACTATAGCCGATACAGCTCCGGCATCCATGGTAAGGGCTATTTCCGGCGCGTTGGATAAAAATTAGCGCGGTGTGTGGGTGGCTGTGTCCTTGAAGTGCAGGTTGTTCATCTGCATCGGGGTTAATTTCTGAGCATCCGCAATCACGGGGCGTTTAATTTTCTTCATCACTATTACGGGTTATAAATCTGTTCAACAAATTCAGGCTGAGGAAAACGATACCATATACGGCGACCAACAGAAGTGCGTCCCATTTCAGGGGGAAAGCCATTTTGAATGCTCCGGCGAGGATGTAGCAGGCCAACGAGAGCCACAGGCATGCCTGAGTGATCAGGCACAGGGTGCACCATTTGTGGGCTCGGAATCGCTGATACCACACGCTCCAGAAGGAATAAGGGCAGCAGCAGGCGTTGATCAGAGCCAACCACCCTGCGGCCTCGGGAGCCACCAGCAAGGTGAGCAGCGTGACGCTGAAATAGGAGAGCCCCACTTCGCTCCAGCTGAATATCCCCAAGAATTTCGCAGCCGGAGTTGCGAGGACAGAATTGCATCCTCCGCGGTCGATCACGCCGCAAATATTGTCGGCTGTTGCTGTGTGGATGCCCAATGTTTTAAGCTCAAGCTGGTATGTGACAAATATCCCTACCAGTGTGATACCCGTCAAAGCCGTGAGCCAGCCATTGTGCCATAATCCATTGGAGATGAACAGATAAGCAAAGACGAACAGCGACAGAGCCCACAGGACCCATTTTCGCATTCCGCCTACAATTTCGGCGAGTCGGTGGGCGCGGAAATCGGGCTCGGAAGCATCTGCTTCGGGATAGGCCAGAAGTACTATCCCGTCCCAACTCTTGATGAAATCTTCTCTGCTTTCGGTGATGACAGTCCCGTCGTAGCTTCGGACAGTGACTTGCTCGGGGGTAATGCTCTCCACAATCTTGAAGCTATCGGGGGTGTGTGCCAGGAAAGGAGCTTCCAATCGGTTCAAATCAGCGACCTTGTCGGATAGTTTGAGAGCTTCGTTGGGAATGCCGTAGCTTTCGAGCAACTTTGAAAGTCCGAAGAGCGACTTGAAGGTCATGGAGCGGAACTGCCGGTCGGAGTACCACTGAGTGTGCGGTACTCCGAGGGCTGTCAAAAAGTCGGAAAGCAGAGTCATAGGTCAAAAATTATGCGTTTTCAATTTTCTGAAGCAGAACATTGCCGTCAATTTCACCGCTGTATCGCCAGACTTCGCGACCGTCGGAATAGAGGATGAAGGTTGGAGTTCCGGTTACTTCCTGTTCGTCGGCAATTTCCGAATCCTTGTCGACATCGAGCTGATAAATTTTAGCGGAGTCGCCCACGAGTTCCCGAATCTGGTCAATCACGGGCATCATCCTTTGGCAATGAGGGCACCAAGTGGCGTAGAATTCAACCAATACGGTTTTGCTGCTTGTAATTAAATCGTTGTAGGTCATAATTTCTGTTTTTATGTGTCATTTTTTATCGAAAAATGACTTGTTGTGAATCATTTTGTTCGTAAATATCAACGTTGACAGTGAGATAAAGTTCGCTATCGAGTAACGTTTATTTGAGGGAAAAATAGCCTTCAGGAGGCCCCCGAAGACTATTCAATTTTTTCAATTCTATTATTGGTATTCGGTCGGTTTCATTGATACGGGAATATCATCCTCAGTCCAATCCTCAACCTGTGATACGACCTTGATAGGTTCGCCCATTACCGGCTGACCCGGGGTAGGACCATCGGGGTCTACATATCCGGCTCCCTCGGTGAAATCGAGGGTGTAGATGTACTTCTTGCCCTGCTCCCAAGTACCGCTGAAAGGAATTGCAGCCCAGGCATAACCGTGGTGGTGGAAAAGTTCCGCAGTATGAGCGGATTCAGAGGGGAACGGGAACATCTGCACCCCGGTGTCGGAAACGATTCGAACGAGGACGCTCAGATAAGTACCGCGCGCGGCATTATCGGGGTCGCCTGTATGATTCCATTCTACGAGTGTTTGAGGAATCAGCATTGCATTGCCCGAGGCGCCCATGATGCTGACAGGAGTGGATGAGAGCACTACACTGTCGCAGCTGCTTTCGAGTACAAAAGTATCATGCCATTCATCGAGGGTCCAGCTGCTATCGGCCATATTGAAAGTTCCCAGGTATTGGGGGCGTCCTATTCTTACGCCCTTGACTGTGAAGGTATAAGAGGGGTTGTTTGATTTTGCGCGAATCTCAATCTGAGCCAGGCGGTGCTTGAATTCCAGCGGCACCCCGGCGGCTTCGTTCTTAGCCTTTGTGCCTGTTCCGTGGGCTGTGATAAGGTCCACCTGGTCGGCGATATTCTCGGCTGTTTGGAACGATGTTATTTCCTTGGTATCCTTATTTATAGTTACATCGCAGCCCATAACGTCCATCGACGGATAGTAGGCGTAGAAATCAAGAGTGCTGGTGTCGCCGGGCCAATAATATGATTTGGCAGAATTATAGAATCCTGTATTATCCTTTGAAAAAACAAGGTCGGAGAAGTAATTCTGCCCATCCAAGAGGGCGGTGACATTTATATCGGACAGGTTGGCGTTAGTAATCTCGGAGGCACGGCTCAGACCGCTCATAGACGGGCGGAAACTGATAGCCTCGCGAGTTGCTTCTTCAGCCTGAGGCGCAACCGGTTCTTCTTCTGCACAAGCCGCAAGCAACAGAACGGGTAAGGCTGCTATGGCCATAAATTTAGCTTTCATGAGGAGAGTATTTTTGTGTGTTCTTATTCTCTATATATTATATAATGTGTAAGCGGGGTGGTTTGTTCACATTTTGAGGTCGATATTGACTGATTGCCACTCTTCGACTTCGGGGATTATGGCGCCCATGTTTGCCGAAGGGGTGGGGAAGTCGGCACCGTCGATTACGATATGTACATGCCTGAAATCGGGGGCGTCGTAGACCTGTTGGCTCACGTCGACGTTGGCGTACCACTTAGTGCCGTCGGTTAGGGTTATGTATATTGTAATCATATGGGTTTTCTTTTCGCCTTTCGGTTCGCCGAAGGTGAGGAATTCGCCGTGCATGGCAGTGCCGTCGGAGTTGAGCTGTAAGGTGAAGGGCATAGTTACGCTCGCTTCGGTGGGTTCTTTTCGGCCCGGGCGCACCGCTTCGGCCATACCGGAGATTGTTGCGTCCACACCGGGCGATCTGAGATTTTCAATATGCTTTATATCGAGAATATCCACGGTGTAGTGGCACACCAATTCTTCGGGATAGAAAGTGATAGTCTGCACACCGGGGGTGTTGTGTATTCCTATGCCGTCGGCTCTGTCGGCCCATATCATACCCGGAGTGAGCGCCACACGCTCGGTTTCGGTACCCTCGGCACGAGGTACTCCGTGGGGAGCTATTCCTGTGTTTTCGAGGACCTGCGCATCAGCGGTGTACAGCTCGAAGGCGTCGGCATCGTTGTGGTTGCGCGTCATTGCCCAGTCGGTCAGGTCGGCGTTCAGGGTCACGGCGGTGTAGTCGCCTACGGGGGCTCGTAGCGGGCCGCCGGTTGCATTCTGGAAGAAGAAGTTGACCACGTTCTCGGGGTCGTTATTTGGGTGAAGCCGGAGCTCCATCGAGGCCGGATTTGCATCGGGTGCATTACGCCAGTCGTACACCACTATTACTTCCGAGCGCGCCTGAGTGTCGTACACGAGGTCCTTGTGGTTGCAGGATACGCTTAGCAGCGCCATAGCTGCGGGCAGGATTATTTTTGATAAGTATTTCATTTTCTTCCTCCTTTCTGATTATAATTGCCGCATCCTATGAGCCACACGAGCGAAATTTCCACCTTGGTGGGGCCGAACCAGTTGAATTGGCTTGTCTTTTGCCACACATAGAAATTGTTGGAGGGTACATAGCGGATGACCTTACCACCCAGGTAGCCCAGGCCGATTGTGAAATCGAGGTTGAGGCGTCGTGCGATCGGGAGCGAGTATCCGTACTCGACTCCGGCCATGAAGTTGCAACGGTCCCAGAGGTTGCGACCGGGGAGTCCGCCCATATGGCCTACGCCTCCGAATTCGAAGTCGTATGTGACCACTCCGGCGTATAGTCCCAGATGGTGCCCGGTGAGTGGTTTTTCGGCGGCTTTCTTCCCGAACCAACGTCGCACGGCCAGGTCGCCACCGTAGGCGCGCCAGTAGCGGTGCACATTGTCCTTATCCCACCAACCGTAGGTCCAGTTTCCTACTACCGACCATCCTTTTCCCACATAGGCTTCGAAGCCAATGGATGGTAGTGCGGCGGCATCGTAGAGGAGGTTGGTTTTCAGTGCCAGATATAGCGGGCGGCAAGCGGGTACTTCGGGGGAGAAGTCGGAGATCGGGGCAAGTTCGGGTGCGCCGGGCTGAGGAGCCGGTATTACGGGGATTCCGCCGTAGTACTTGCGGAGGTCGGGTTTGAAGGGGTATTCGAGGCGTACTCCGGCCCGGCGAAGGGCCGGGAAGATGTTCGCGTAAAGGTATCTGTAGGGCACACCACCGTCCAAATGTTTGAGTTTGAGGAGATTGTCGGGATTTGACGGTTCGGGGTTATTCACAATATCATCGAGCAGTGCCACCACTTGTGATTTGTGCGGCACGTTGGGGTCGTCAATCACACAGTTGCGCAGACCCGCCCAGTCGCGCCCCACGGCGCTGATACGCACCAGGCTGTCGGGTACGTCGACGCGGTTACGGAGGCTACGGAGCATTGCGGCAGCACGGCGCTCGGAGAGGTGCTGATTGTAAACGGCGGGGCCTTCGGGCGATGCAGCTCCAAAAAGGGTGACTCCTTCCACTGATGTGGTGGCGATAGCATTTGCAAGCGAATCGAGATGTGCGGCGTTACTATCCAACGCCGGGTCAACAACTGCTGAAGCTTGGCGGAATTGAATCAGTGCAGAGTCGGGTTCCGAGGCGCTCGCGGCAGTAAATGCGCAAAGTAGCAGTAAGTTATATATAAACAGTTTTTTCATCGGAGGAGAGTTCGGTGGTTTATA
>JAAVGX010000070.1 GCA_014800065.1 Bacteroidales bacterium
GCAAACGCCGGCCTATGTATGCCTCGAATGGGCGACATAGGTCGGGGACGTAGCGGTAGCGCTGCTTGGGGGTGGTTTGGATGTACGCTTTCATAGTATTTTTGCCTTGTTTTTGGGGGCTTTGAGACATCGCAAAGCGATGTCCGTACAGGCTGATTAATCTATTTTGGGCAAAGTTAGGGTGGAGTTTTGGGGAATTATTGTATGATTTGCGCAATTTGCCTTTTAGCACGGTTTCGGCCCATGTTCCAGACGCGGACGCGCCATGGCGGCCATGGCGCGCCCCTACTGTTAATTGTGGAAACAGTTTGCGCTGCACACCTACAATTTGCTGATTTTTAGGTGGCTACGTTGGCTGGTCAAAAGGACGCACCGAACGTGCGTCCGTACATTTTTTGTTGGTTTTCTGGGGGGCTTTTACTTGTAGAGGAAGCGGCGGATTGAGCGTTTTGGTGTTTTTTCAAACTCTTCGGGCTGGAGCTCAATTGCCGTAAGCTGTTCGTATGGGGCTACGAGGTTGTTGATGTCCCGCCGATTGTTCTCCATCACCTCGAGCAAGTCTTTGTCCGACAGCCCTGCTGCGGCCACCATCTCCTCATCGGGATGCACCAAGCCGACCAGTAGGCCGTTTCGTTCTACGACAAGACATTCGTTCACATAGGGCATGTTGCTCAGTTTTGCTTCTATTTCTTCGGGATAGATATTCTGTCCGGTAGAGGTGAGAATCATTGTTTTATATCGACCACGGATATTGATGGTTCGATGGTCGTCGCCACTGAGGAAGCCCATGTCACCAGTACGCAGCCAACCGTCGGGCTGGAGGACTGCTTCTGTTGCTTCGGGATTTTTATAGTAGCCCTTCATCACGTTCAGACCTCGCACGAGGATTTCTCCCTGAGGGCGTTCGGTGTAAGCCGCAGTCTCGTCGAAGTCGATTTTGGCCTCCATAATGTTGCGGAGTACACGCCCGGAGGATCCGCACACGAATTTACGCCAAGGTGAGTAGCTGATGAGGGGTCCGCACTCGGTCATACCATACCCTACGGTGAAGGGGAAGTGGATTCGATGGAGAAATTCCTCTACCTCGCCGTTGAGCGGCGCACCACCTACAATGACTTCCTCGAATGCCCCTCCGAAAGCCTCCACGAGTTTGCTTCGGATGATTGTGTAGACAGCTTTATCGAGCATTGGCACTGCGAGCACCCAGCTCATAGGCTTCTTCGTAATCATGGGGACCACCACCTTGCGATAGATTTTTTCAAGGATTAGCGGTACGCATATAATCAGTGATGGGCGGACCTGGCGCAAGGCTTTAAGCAACAGTTGCGGAGTGGGTATTTTTCCCAACAGTGTGATATGCGACCCTACCGCCAGAGGTGTAAGCATATCGAAGGCGCAACCATAGGCGTGGGCCAACGGGAGGAATGACAATGCCCGCGAGCCACGATAGTGGAGTTTGGATCGGATTCCGAACACCACATTGCCGCGCAGATTATCGTAGGTGAGCATGACACCCTTACTGAAGCCGGTGGTGCCTGAAGTATAGTTAATCACGGCAACCTCCGACCCGGGAACGCGCTTGAACTGAACGCATTGAGGCGTGAAGCCGTCAGGATATTTTTCGCGCATGAGACGAGTGAGGCGGCTCACGATACCCTTGTGTGTATGGGTGTGAGCATTTGCGCAGAGGTCGGGATGGAGGCGGCGGTCGGCGAGCACGGTGCGGTTGTCAAGGGAAATGACAGCGCGTATAGCGGGCAGATCCTCGAATTTGAGTTGCTTGAAATTGGCATCACCTGCGAACAGGAGCACGGCATCGGAGTGGTTCAGTATATTGGTAACATCTGCGGGATTGAACTCATTCAATATGGGCACAATGACAGCGCCATATGAAATGACACCAATAAATGTGATTACCCAGTTTGGAGTGTTACGTCCCAGCAGAGCCACCTTGTCGCCCCGTTTGACGCCTGAGAGTTCGAAAAACAGATGCAGACGTGCTATGCGGCGAGCGATATCGCCATATGTATGTCCCTTGCCGGTTATATAATCCGACAAAGCCGGTAACGAGAAATTATCCCGAAACGAACTTTCATAGATTTCGAGGAGATCCGTGTAAGGTTCCCGGTTATACGGTGCGTCAAATTCGAAACTCATAGATTTAAGCATATGGCCGCCTCAAGGATCGGGTGCGGCGGTTATTTCTTATCCTTGTGAGGAGCGAGCGCCGTTTTGATGTCGCCGAAAATGGCTTCTACGGTGCCGTTTCCTTCGATGGGGTGGTATTTTTCTTTAGCCTTGTAGTATTCTTTGAGCGGAGCGGTCTGCTTGTGGTAAACGTCGAGACGCTTCTGAATTGTTTCGAGGTTGTCGTCGGCACGTCCGGACACCTTTCCGCGTTCAAGCATACGCTTTACCAGTTCATCCTCAGCCACTTCCAAACCTACGACGGCGTGAACGTCAGTGCCGTAGCCCTTGAGCATTTCAGCAAGCGCTTCGGCCTGGGGAATGGTACGGGGGAATCCGTCGAAGATGACACCTTTGGATGTTTTATCGGAATTCTCCTTGAATTCATGTTCAAGCACATCCACCATCACTTCGTCGGGTATGAGCAGGCCTTTAGAGATGAAGCTGTCGGCAAGTTTTCCGAGCTCGGTGCCACGTGCGATGTGGTCGCGAAGGAGTTCGCCGGTTGAAATGTGATGGAGGCCGTATTCTTCTATAAGTTTTTCACTTTGAGTGCCTTTACCACTTCCGGGGGCACCGAAAATCACTATATTCATTGTTTCAGTTGTTTTGTAGGGTTAAGGTTATGTATTGATTAATCGGTAAAGTTAGTGATTAATCGTTCTCCTTAAGTATATAGATGTCATTGAGGTTTCGGGCTTTCTCATTCAGGTCCAGTCCGTAACCGATGATGAATTTCTTTGGGATTTTGAATCCGATATAGTCGGGCTTGAGAGGCTTTACGAGTGCTTCGGGTTTGAAAAGCAGGGTTGCCACTTTGATATCGGCGGCATTGCGCCCTTTAAGGTCGTTGATGAGATTATAAATTGTGTTGCCCGTGTCGATGATATCTTCCACGATGATGATGGTTCGACCCTCGATGTTTTCGTGTAGCCCCATCACCTGCTTGACCGCACCGGTGGTTGATGTTCCCTCATAGCTTTTGAGGCGAATAAAAGCAATCTCGGCATCGATGCCTTCGACAGCTCGGAAAAGATCGCTCGCAAAGGGGAAGGCCCCCGTCAATACGCACAGGAACAGGGGCGATTTGTCGCCGCAATCGCGGATGATTTCTTTTCCAAGCTCGGCCACACGAGCCTGGATTTCATTTTTGGAAATATAAGGTACGAAGGTCATGCCCTCGTATGTCACTTGGTCCATAGGTTAGTTGTAAAACATTGCGCAAAGTTACGGATTTTTCATATTCTGTGCAACATTATTTTTAGATTTTGAGGGCCTTGTGCGCTCTATATATATTAATGAGAAAAGTCCCATAGTCAAAAGCGCCACCACTTCGGCGCTCCACATAACCACAGAATAAGTGACGCCTTCAGTTGTGGGAATGCCGTAGAGACTCAACCCGAACATGACGGCCACATTCCAAGCGCCCAATCCGCCGTTGGACGGAATAGCCATGCTGCACGAACCGAACACAAAGACGACGAGTCCGGGGAGCAAGCCGTAAGCCATACCCGGCTCCGAGCATAGCTGACGAGTAAAACTGAATGCGTGGAACATGGTGTAGGTTTTCATGAAGTAGCAAATCCAGATACCGCATGTAAGCCAGAAATAGCGCCATTTATGCGGCATGGTGAACAACACAGCAAAGCCATCCCAGATTTGCCGGATGGCAGCATCGGTTTTGCGAATCAGCTTTGTGTCTCTGAAAAAGCGGAATGCCATCCACACTGCGCCTGCAATCACGGCACAGATGACCCAAGGCCATGGAGAATCGGTGAAGCGCAGAACGTCACGTCCGAAGTCGTAATGGGTCATGAATTCCTTGAACTTCGGCAGAGCCAGAATCACCGCAGCGGTGGATATCACTATAATGGCGGCTAAATCGGAAAGCCGGTCACCGATGTCGGTACCCACCACCTTTGTCAGAGAAGTATTGGAGCGCTTGGCCATAAACAGGCATCTCCACACCTCTCCTCCGTTTGGTATAAAAATGTTGAGGGCATAAGCACCGAAAATAGCCACACTGTTGCAAAGATTGCTTGTGCGGGCACCAATGCCGCGTAGTTGTATGCCCCAACGGATGCCGCGAATGACATGACTCAGGGTGCCGAACACCACCATGACTATAATCCATTCCCACTCTACTCCGTGGCGGATAATATTCCACATATGATGAAAATCGATTCTGCGCATCAGCCAAAACACGAGGCCGACGCTCACCATGGTGGGTAGCAGGTACTTCACAATGGTGTCCAGGCGGTCCTTCAACCGTGGTGATATGTGCATGGCGATTTTCATATTTGATGTAGAACGCCACTACTGCGCGTGCGGTTCGGTGAGGGCGAAAAAAGCACCGATTTTTGTTACAATTTCGCTGTAACAGCCTGTTTGTAACAATCTTGTAACAAATTTATATCAAGACAATGCGTTGATTTTCAAATATATAACAGCCTAAAACAACAAAACGCATTACATTTACATTCATTAACATTTTAAAATTTGCGTTCCGGCGAGGTTGTTCTAAATTTGCAATGTCGGGAAGCGAAACCGACCATCCAACAAACATTCATCCTCCTTTAAAAACTACCACAATGACTACTTCTTCTTCCTTCCAGTCCAACCTTATGGCCCTCCAGGCAAATCTGCTGAATTTCGCATATATGCTCACCTCCAACCGTGATGATGCCTACGACTTACTTCAGGACACCACCCTGAAGGCGTTGGACAACGAAGAGAAGTATGCCGAGAACACCAACTTCAAGGCATGGGTCATGACCATCATGCGCAACATCTTCATCAACAACTACCGTCGCACCCAGCGCTCTGCCACCGTTGTTGATACCACCGATAACCTCTACCTCATCAACCTCTCGAACGAGTCGACGCTCGAAACCCCCGAAGATGCCTTCGGAGCCAACGAAATCACCGCCGCCATCAACGAGATGGAAGACGATTACCGTATTCCCTTCTCGATGCACGTTCAGGGCTACAAGTACAACGAAATCGCCGAAAAGATGGATCTGCCCCTTGGCACAATCAAGAGCCGTATCTTCTACGCCCGCAAGCAGCTCCAGACCCGCTTCGCCGACTATCGCTAATGGTAGAAGATTTGATAAGGATGAATCAAGAATAATCAAGCATAATCAAACACACAAGCCTACTCTCCCGAGCAAACGCACCTCCTACGGTGCGTTTGTTTGCATATGCCTGAACCCCGGGCCTCAGTTTGTGTTTAATATATACTATGATACAAATTGTGCGACAATTCCTCAGGTACTTCCGTAGCCCCGAGCGGGACCGCGGGAAATTGTTGCGTATCAGTCACCGCTACAATGAAGCCATGGGGCGCGTGGCTCAGGCACTTGGTGTGGCCGTGTTTGTCACCTCTATTGCCGTTATCGTAGGATTGCTGATATATATCGGCTTTGAGCACGACCGAACTGACCGCTCGCTGATACTGCGGATTCTGCGTATCGGTCAGCTTGTATTCCTTACCTCGGTGCTGTTCAACTGGTGTTTCCGCTTCAAGCAGACACTCTCCGAGAGTCTTTGGCTCAAACGAATCGTTGATATACTGCTAATCATAACCGTGGTACCGTTGGTGTTTCCGCATATGGGGTCGTCAACGGGGTCCATGTGGCACTTTCTCCGCAGCAACTATCTCTTTTTCAGCGGCGTAGGAATATATGCGCTGGCAGAAGTATCGTTAGGCTCGATGCAAATGCTCGGGCGGCGAACCAATCCTTCGCTTATCCTATCGGCCAGCTTCCTGATTTTCATTCTGTTAGGCAGTGTGGTGCTGATGTTGCCCAAGTGTACCAACGGGTCAATAAGCTACATCGATTCAGTCTTTATGGCCGCCAGTGCTGTGAGTATGACAGGGATGTCGACCATCGACACGGCCACCGTATTCACGCCCTTGGGTTGGACGGTTATCATGGTTCTGGTCCAAATCGGTGCATTGGGCGTTCTGACATTCACCAGCTTCTTCGCACTCTTTTTCAGTGGACGGTCAAGCATTTATAATCAGCTGCTTATGCGAGATTTTATCTATTCCAAAAGCATGAGTTCCCTTCTGCCGGTTATACTCTACATCTTCCTGTTCACCCTATCGGTGGAGGCATTGGGTGCGGTGGCGATTTACTTCACCCTCCCCGCCGACTTCCTCAGCACAACTTATGAACGGATGGCCTTCAGTGCTTTCCATTCAATTTCGGCTTTCTGCAACGCCGGATTCTCAACCTTGCCCGAAGGCATGGCGACTCCTGCTTTATTGCAAGGCAACCAGCTGATATATGTTGTATTTACAGTCCTCATTATTGCCGGTGGTATAGGCTTTCCGAATCTGGTCAACTTCAAAGACGTATTAGCCAACTACTTCCGTCGCCTCAAAGGATGGATTACCGGGATACCGGCCCCGCACCGGGAGCACATCTACGATATCAACACCAAATTGGTGCTTATCATGACCGCCATTCTATTTGTAGGCGGTGCTCTGAGCTTTTTCTTTCTTGAGCAAAACGGGGTTCTGAAGGGTATGACATTTTGGCAAAAGGTGGTTCAGAGCTGTTTCGGCTCCGCAACCGTCCGTACGGCCGGATTTGCTTCATTGTCTATTTTCAAACTCGGGAATGTGATGCTACTCATAGTGATGCTGCTGATGTGGATCGGTTGCTCGAGCCAGTCGATGGGAGGAGGTATCAAGGTAAACACTTTTGCTGCGCTGGTGCTTAATCTGAAGTCGATAATCCGAGGACAGAACGGCGTGTCGGTCTATCACCGCACCATCGCCACCAGCTCCATCCGCCGAGCCAATGCCGTGGTAATACTATTTTTCTTCGCCTTTGTTGTGTACACTTTATTGATTCTGCTTCTGGAGCCGACTTTCAAGATTACCGATGTAGCCTTTGAAGTTTTCTCGGCCCTGACAACGGTGGGATATACCACCGGAATTACTCCCCACATGGGAGCGATGTCGAAATTGGTGATTGCATCGGCGATGTTTGCCGGCAGGGTCGGTGTGCTTTCGATTCTCTGCGGAATTATCAAAAATAGACCTGACTGCTCTCATATGTATCCAACAGACGATATAATTATTAACTAACTCGAAAACCATGCGCTACTTGATATTAGGACTCGGAATTTATGGAGAAAACCTTGCACGCGACCTTGCTCAGCTTGGCCATGAGGTTATTGGAGCCGACATCAACCCGGCTAATGTTGAAAACGTCAAAGATACCCTTTCCACAGTTTATCAGCTTGATTCGTCGGAAGAAAGCGCGTTGGCGGTGTTGCCGTTGCGGAACGTCGACCTTGTAATCGTTGCCATCGGCGAAAATTTCGGAGCCAGCATCAAAACCGTGGCACTGCTCAAGCAAGCCGGCGTGAAGCATATTTATGCCCGTGCTATCGACAAGCTCCACGAAGCAATCCTGCGGAGTTTTGAAATAGACCGTATCCTTACGCCTGAGCAACATGCGGCGGAAAATCTCGTACTTGAGCTCGGTATGGGTACGAATATGCGGACACTCAACATCGACGACGACCAAACGGTGGTGTCGTTCGAAGCGCCGGAATACTTCTTCGGTCTACCCTACTCCGAACTAAGTCACTCTCTCAAAGCCAACTACGACATCACGTTCATAGCTGCGGCGCGCCCTATGGAGAAGCGCAACATCCTGGGTATATCGCGCCCGACCCTTACCGCCCTCGATCCATCGGGGCAGACAGTGACCCAAGGGGACAATATCACCATCTACGGGACCAAGGCACGAATCCGGGAACTCATCAAGAAATGGTGAAACGCTCCAAAACATATTCTCAACCACATTATCTACCGAAATCTACCGAACAAATTAAAAATTCGGTGCGTTTAGTGGATAAATGAAAAAAAAGCACTATCTTTGCAACTGTATAACAGGAACAAATATCCAACCCTAAAAACATAGATCACAATGTCTAAAGTAACAGTCGTAGGTGCCGGTAATGTAGGCGCTACATGTGCAAACGTTCTGGTCAACTTCCAGCTGGCCGACGAAGTTGTTCTCCTTGACATCAAGGAAGGTGTGTCCGAAGGCAAAGCCATGGACATCATGCAGACCGCTAACATTCTGAACACCAACACCCGCCTGACCGGCGTAACCAATGACTACGCCATGACCGCCGGTTCCGACGTAGTAGTAATCACATCGGGTATTCCCCGCAAGCCCGGTATGACCCGTGAAGAACTCATCGGAGTTAACGCCGGTATCGTAAAGAGCGTAACCGACCAGATTCTGGCTCACTCTCCCAACGCTATCATCGTGTGTGTATCCAACCCCATGGACACCATGACCTACCTCATCCACAAGGCTACCAAGCTGCCCCGCAACCGAATCATCGGTATGGGCGGTGCACTCGACAGCGCACGTTTCAAGTATTTCCTGAGCATGGCACTGGGTGCTAACCCCAACGACATCGAAGGTATCGTAATCGGTGGCCACGGCGACACCACAATGATTCCTCTGAAGCGTTTTGCCGCTTACCGTGGCGTTCCCGCTACTCAGTTCATCCCCGAAGATCAGATGGCTAAGGTTGTAGCCGACACTATGGTTGGTGGTGCTACCCTCACCAAGCTTCTGGGTACTTCTGCCTGGTATGCTCCCGGTGCAGCAACTGCTTCTGTTGTAGCAGCTGTGCTCGGCGACCAGAAAAAGATGATCTCCTGCTCCGCTCTCCTTGATGGCGAATACGGTGAAAAGGACCTCTGCATCGGTGTGCCCTGTATCCTCGGTCGCAACGGTATCGAAAAAATCGTTGAATTCGACCTCAACGAAGAAGAAAAGGCACTGTTCGCAGCCAGCGCTGCCGCTGTACACAAAACCAACGCAGCTCTCAACTGCTAATCAGTAACTGACATAAACACCCTCCGGAACGTGCGAACTCAGCATTCCGGAGGGCGTATTATTGTACATTAAATTAGTTTTTTATGAAACATTTATTTCTCCTCTGCGCCGGCGCGCTGATGCTTATGGGAGCCTCCTGCTCCGGCAAAGCCGCTTCCGAAGCCGCTTCCGACAATAGCGAGACCACCGCACAGGCCGTAAAAGTGGCTCCAACCTTCGAATCGGGTGTGGTGAACGAACTCACCGATGCATCTATCCTCGAACCGGGTACACCCGTAAACAAGCTCACCGTGGTGGACTTCAACGCAATCTGGTGCGGACCTTGCCGCCAGCTCACTCCGGTGCTTCATGAAATGGCCACCAAGTATGGCGACAAAGTGGACTTCGTTTCGGTTGACGTGGACCAATTCGGCAACCTCATGGATCAGTACAAGCTGGGTAATTCAATCCCCGCCGTCCTCATCCTGGAACCTAACGGAAAATCGGTCTCCTACATCGGTACGGGCGACCTTCTTCCTCAAGAAAAGTTTGAAGCTATCATCGATAATCTTCTCAACTAAATGACTACTGAAGAAATAACTCGACGCGTCAAGGCCATATCGGGCATCGAATCCCTTAACCCGATGCAGCAACAGATGGGCGGCGTCGCAATCCCGGGCAAATTCTTACTGCTGTCTCCTACAGGCAGCGGAAAGACGCTGGCTTTCACCATCGTTGTTCTTAGGGCAATTCCCAAGGCCGACGGAAAACTGCATACTGTAATCATTGCCCCAACGCGTGAGTTAGTTCTTCAGATTTTTGATGTTATACGTCCTCTGGCAGCCCCAGATTATAAAACCGTGGCCCTTTACGGGGGTCATAACGTAGAAACGGAAACAAACTCGCTGCGGGCCGGAGCGGACATTGTGGTGGCAACGCCCGGACGACTACTGGACCACATCCACCGAGGTCATCTTTCTCTAAAGTACTGCTCCACTCTTGTGCTTGATGAGTATGATAAAGCTCTTGACCTCGGCTTCCACGACCAGCTTCGCGATATAGTGCGAAATACAGGCAGCCTCCGCACTCTCATCCTTACTTCAGCAACCTCGGCAACCGAAATTCCTCAATTTATTGACACCAAGGGGATTGAAACTTTTGATTTCTCCGATGGTATCAGTGCTGCCGTGCCTGACATTGAGGTATTCAAAGTTGAAAGCCCTGCTCGTGACAAACTCGACACACTCGAGGCGTTGCTGCGCGACCTTCAGGGCAAGCGAGCCATCGTCTTTGTCAATCACCGTGAAGCCGCCGACCGTGTCTATCAAGCTTTGAAACGAAGCGGGTTCGGCGTAGCGCTATATCATGGCGGACTCGAACAGGCAGACCGCGAGAAAGCGCTAATCCTATTCGAAAACGGGTCGGCCAACATCCTTGTTTCCACCGATCTGGCAGCTCGCGGCCTTGACATTGCCGACGTAGAAGCCGTAATTCATTATCACTTACCCACATCTCCGGAAGCATATACCCACCGAAATGGCCGCACGGGTCGCGCCGGAGCTCGCGGTAAGGCTTATGTAATTGTGTCGGAAGCCGATAATCAGCCCGATTATATCACTGATTTAGAGGTCTTTGAGCCGGCAGGTAAAGAAAATCCCACCAAACCGGCAATGGCTACCCTTTTCATCAATGCCGGTAAAAAAGAAAAAATATCCAAAGGCGACATCGCCGGTTTTCTTATCCAAAAGGGAGGCCTGACAAAAGATGAAGTAGGTCGCATTATAGTGAAAGACCATTGCGCCTATGTGGCCGTGCCCGCAGGAAAAGCCCGTGAAGTGGCCGTGGCAGTGGCTCCCCATAAACTAAAGAACACTCGCGTCCGTGTAACCCAACTAAAGATGTGATTGTGAGACTCGTAAGTACCCTCAAAGGCATACCCCGTGTAATCGGATTTGCCATTTTCGCATTGCTTCTTCTGCTGATAGGTGTTGTCGGGTTGCTGTACTCGAATTGGGCACAGAACCTTATGCATCAGGCTTTTATGGATAAGTTCGCTACCCTTCCCGATGGTTCGCGAATCGAACTGGACGGGTTCCGGCTCCGATTTCCGCTGCGGCTTACGGTGGATAATCTTGCCATGCACAATGGCGCCGATACTCTGATGGCGGCTTCTTCGGCTTACATCAATGTAAAAGTGCTGCCTCTTCTGGTGGGCGAAGCGTCTATCGAAACGGCTAACCTTCAGGGAGTACAGTATGTGATGGGTGCACCGGATTCGGCAATGTACCTCACGATGCGAGCCGACAGCATAGGCATCAGCCCCGCAACGGTGAAATTATCCACTATGGATATTGACCTGCGCCGTGCCACAATCAAGGGAGGACGCATGGCCATGACTCTCGGGGTGGACACTACTCCTTCTCCCGCCTCGCCTCCCACACAAATGAGCATCAACATCGGAAACGTATACCTCAACGATTTCGACTACTCCATGCGGATGATGCCCACAATCGACACACTTTCCGCATATTTCCCCACCGCGACCCTCTATGGGGGCAAAATCGACCTTTTCCAACAGTCAATCGACCTTGGTACATTCCGCGGGAAGGGATTGGCAGCCAGATATATAGTACCCGATTCAGCGCAAATTGCCGATTTCGGCCCGGTGCCGGTAGCGCCTTCGGATTCAACTGCCAAACCCTGGACTGTAAAGATTAAGAATGTGGATTTCTCCGGCTCCCGCGCTCTATATGCTACAAACGGTGTTGAGCCTCTGCCCGGACTCGACTTCACATACATCGAGGTAAGCGACCTCAGCCTTGCCATAACCGACTTCTACAACTGCGCCACCACCGTCAAACTGCCACTGAGTGTGAGCGGTACGGAACGGTGCGGTGTGACCCTCGATATCAACGGTAATCTTGACATCGACAGCCAGGCTCTTCGATTCCGCGACGTAAAACTCAACACCAAAAACGGTACACTGGCCGACTTCAACGCCATCCTGGGTATGGGCGACATGACGACCGACCCCGCCCTGCCGGTAGGACTGTGGCTGGATGCAGGGTTCGCTACCGCCGACCTGGCTCTGATGTTCCCTGCAATGCAACCTATAGCCGAAGCCTTGCCGGCCGACGAACCGGTGCAGCTAATCACCGACATTTCAGGCACGATGGGTCAAATGGAAGTAGATGACATCGACCTCCGAATCAACCGTTGCATAAATCTTCACGCGGCAGGTTCCCTTATCAATATTATGAACCCCGACCAAATGGGTGGCGACCTTACCCTGCGCGGTAATATAATAAATGTGAAGCAACTTAAGAACAAGATGCTCGACAAGGAGACCGCCAAGATGATCGACGTGCCCCCGTTGGTACTGGGCGGTAAGGTGAAGATGCACTCGGGCGTGGTGGCCGGAAATCTTAAGGCTACTACAGCAAAGGGTTCAATTGCAATGGACGCCCGCTGGGACAGCCGTCGCGAAGGATACAACGTCGACATCAATTCAAATGCCCTTCCTGTGAACGCTTTCCTCCCTGAAATGGGAATCGGACCGCTCACGGCTCACCTCAAGGCCGATGGCACGGGCTACGATCCTTTCAACAACAAGACCACTCTCGAGGCTGACCTCGTGCTCGACAATGTTGAGTATCAAAAAGTTGTGTACAAGGACATCACCGGAAAAGTGAGTCTGGCCGACGGCAACGCCAAGGTCAACCTCGATTCAAACAATCCTGACCTCGACCTCGCTTTGTCAGCGCAAGGCAACCTCAGCGGCGACACCTACCGCTGGGATGCTACCCTCTCCGGCGACCGTATCGACCTGATGGCTCTGGGATTTGCCAAAGATGTGTCCACCATCAAGGTTAATATGCACGGAAACGCAGTTGTCGGGCCGGGTAAAAACGACATCGACGGAGCCCTCACAATCGACAATCTCTATTACACCCAGCCGACCTCAACCATCAGCATGTCGGACATTACCGCCACGGTGGCTACCTCCGATACCACCGTTACGGCCGACCTCCGCAACGGCGACCTCTACGGCCGCTTCTACTCTCCTATGGGTCTTGATTCGCTGATGGCTCGCTTCTCGGACGTAGGCACAGAACTCTCAAAGCAGATTGCCGTCTACACCATTAATATGGACAGCCTCGGGCCGCATATACCCGTGTTCGACTTCAATCTCAAAGCCGGGCCTTCCAACTTCATCAACGACTACCTCTCTCCTTCCAAGATGAACATCCGTAATCTGCAGCTCCACGCCGACAAGGACTCCGTGCTCCATATCGATGGTGGCATCCGCAGACTGCAGACAGCGACCA
>JAAVGX010000071.1 GCA_014800065.1 Bacteroidales bacterium
AAGATCATTACCGAAGAAGCCGATTGGTTTCCCAATCCATGGTATTGGTCAGGAGACATATTGCAAATTCCCCCAAAAAGCATTCTTGAATACCTTAATAAATGTCGCGATAACATAACCTACCTTATTAAGGCTCTAAATATAACTGATATAGCCAGTTTTAAAGATATTGCAGGCGATTTTATAAAGATGCTTTCTCCGGACTCTCAATTCCTTGACAACCGCATTGTGCTAAAAATCCGGAATCCGGTCGTTGAGCCTTACAAAGGTGTTGAAGTATATGAAATGGAAATAATAGGAGAGAATAACTGGATTGAAGTAAGTCCAATTGTTTTCGGATCGTTTGGTTTTCTGTTAGAATCAAAAAAGATCAATATAGAGACAGGCGAAATCCTTAATAAAGTCAAGTATGATTTATATAGCTACACAATTGATATAGCTGATATTATCAATATGAAGATATGAAGAGACGATTTGAAGAGCAGAATTTAAGACAAATCATAGACTACCTCGACTGGCTTATGTCTAGCTGCGGCTATTACAACATGTCGTAACCCAAACTTTACCAGTACGTCCATAGAATTTTCACGATGGAACTTGAACCATTGCGTCAGCGATATCGCGAGAAGAATCTGAATGAACGTATGCACCGACTCTTGACAAGAGGTTATAAAAGTGCTGTACAACTATGCAATGACCACGGTATATAATGGCCTCCACATCATGAATCATTGCTTTATAGCGAGAGTTTATCCAGTGCTGAAAAAAGTTGTGAAAAGATAGTTGACGATTTCCAAAGATTACAAGATGAAGTCGAGGCCGTGAAATGCTAACTTAAAAAATTGAAAAGATGGAACAAACACTTGATATGATGCGTAAGCGCCACGCTTACTATTCAAAACTCATAACAGAACACAACATTCATACCGCACAAGAATTCTGCGAGAAGCTTGGCGAAATGTTTGCGATGTTTGGTGTGGAGATAATTCTGAATTCCGAAGCTCCGGATACAGCTACTATTAGCATTACTTGTGAGGATTACGACTATGAGAACTACACAATACATGATGGTGTGGTTGGCGGCCTCGCAACAGTCGATAACATTGTTGAGTGGAAGCCGATGTGTAGCCCGGAAGAAACAGATATTTTTTACTAACCAAGGGAAGACAATTACATTACAGCAGGTTTCCCAGCCTTTGATGCTAAGATTGGTGACGGAAAAAAATCAACTTTGACAGTAATAGCAACACGACCTCAGATGGATACTTCCTTTTGTTGTTCAATGACTGTAAATCTTGCCTGAAAATGGATAAATGTATTTTATTTCTCATTGAGTCATACCAGCGAACCTATTGTAATGTGGATGATCTCAGTAGTATCTAATGTTTCGAACCATAGCCTTAATAACAGCGAATTGAAAAAATTCCGAAAATTGAATTTTTGTACTGATCAAATTATAGATACAATCGATGTCAGTTACCAATACTACTTTGTCACCCTTTGTAGTATCAATACCAGAAGCAGGGACTGCAGCTGTCGATTCATTAATAATACGAAGTACATTCAATCCTACAAGTTCACCTGCAAGTTTAGTTGCCTGATATCCATCTAAATTAATAGAAACATTTTGAGCATATTCTTTATCTAATTCAGAGATGGCAACGCTAAAAGACGATATAGCACTGGCTCCCTACTATAATTCACCTCTATCTCACAAAAAATTAGTAACTTTGCAGTTGTATGGCGGTTGAATTTATATCCGGCAAAGACCATTATGATAAGGTCATAGCACGAGTGGCTTCTGTGAGTAAGTCGCTCTGGATTGGTACGGCAGACATTAAAGATCTTCATGTCAAAGCCGGCTCTTCAACGGAACCGTTCCTTGCCGTACTTGCAAAACTTATCAAACGAGGAGTTGACATCCGTCTCATCCATGCAAAAGAACCGGGACCGGCTTTTCGAGAGGATTTTGATCGCTACCCTATTCTAAAAACGGGACTGGAGCGGATGCTATGCCCGCGTGTCCATTTCAAGATGCTTATATTCGATTTCGAGACTGCCTACATTGGCTCTGCCAACCTGACAGGAGCCGGTATAGGTATGAAGAGCGATAACCGTCGCAACTTCGAGGTCGGAATACTCACCGACGAAACAGCTCTGATAGATGCGGCCTGTGAGCAGTTCGACAGCGTATGGCGCGGAGAACATTGCTCCGGCTGTGGAAGAAAAGCATATTGCTCAGACCCAATAAAATGAAATCCCTTGATCCAAGCAATACCTTAAATGCTAAACTTATCAAGAAACTCACTGGCTTAGTTGATGATGCCGCTTAGCTTTTTACTTTTTTAACTAACTATTGCTTCTTAACCTTCTTTGAGTATTTATCTATAACGATTTCATACGCTCGTTTCACATACGAATAGATCTCCTTGTCCGGCATATCTTCATTCAGATTTATCCTCATCCAAAACTTCATAGCCTTGTTAACTGGTGGAACCACTGCCGAATATCGCTCTGTTATATCTGCAATATCCTCAGGCATTGAGCGGAACGATACTGACGTAAAATCTTCCATATCCGCCATGCAAAACATGTGTCCAAGAACGTAGAATACAATCGTCGAATTGAAGCGCGCTGCAAACGCTCCAAATGGTATTTTTTCAGTCACACCTTCCATTGAGAGACAATACTCTCTAAATTCCTCGATATTCATGACAATTAATCTTTGAATTTTAGTGTTAGTTAGCCGGGGGTGCAGAACCAAAGCGTGAATACGTGACTTATCACTTGTTTGAAACGGGATATTTCTTGTAAAGGATGAATAGGGCGATTGAGCCTATTAGCGCAAACGGTACGCCCACAAGAGCCGGAGAAGCGTAGCCAAATCCTTGATGAATGGCGAGACCGCCAAGGGATGCGGAAAGTGCATTTGACACATTGAAGGCAATCTGAATACCGGCACCGCCAAGCATCTCGCCTCCTTTTGCATACCTTACAATCAGATACTGAAGAGGTCCTCCTATCCCAAAGAGACACGCCGGGGCAATGAATGCAAATATTACCGACGGTATCTTGTAACCGGCACACAGGTAGAGTGCGGGCATTATTATTACGAGCAACCCCGCGACAGTAGCAGTGACGAGAGAGGCCGAATAACGGTCGGATAATTTTCCGGCGACGCTATTTCCCACTACCATGCCAAAACCGACCACAACCATAATCCAAGTCATTGCCGACTGTGAAAAATGCGTCACCTGAGTCATCATCGGCGCTATGTAGCTCAACCAACAGTACACAGATGCTTGCCCGAAGAACACCCCGGCATACACAAGCCAAGGACCCGGTTTTGAAAGGAAATGAAACTGACCTTTTATGCCGGTATCGGGCAACGCAGGAAGGGCAGGAAGGTAACTTTTAATGGCAATAAGACCTATCAACGCACAAGCAGACACCACAATAAACGCCACTCGCCAGTCGATCGTATTGGATAGAAATGTAGCAAGTGGCACTCCGACCATGTTTGCCACAGTCATACCGCCTACTGCTATTGCAACAGATTCGGCCTTGCGACCTTCGTCGGCAATCCTTTCTGCCACAATAGCTGCTGCTCCGAAGAATGCTCCGTGGGGAAGTCCGGATATAAATCGAGACACAAGCATGGTGAGGTATCCCGGAGAGGTCGCCGTGCAGACATTGCCGATAAGAACAACAGACGCAAGCAGTAGCAATAGTTTTTTCAAGGGCCATTTACGCAACAGCACCAACAAAGGTGCCCCCACAGCTACGCCGGCAGAATAAGCAGTGATGAAATGTCCGGCTTCAACTACTGTAATACCCAAACTATCAGCAACATCCTCAAGTATTCCCATCATTCCAAACTCGGTAATTCCGAGGCTGAATGTCACAATGGCTATGGCAAGAAGACTTTTCTTCATCTCTAAGAGTGTGTATTATAATTTTGGGCTTTGGGTTTCTTGCTGGTAGATGCGGTCGAAGGCTTGGCGAAGTTCTTGGGGATTGTCTATCACTTGACGGAGATTTTCGAGTCTGGCTGCGTTGTCGCTCCAAGGGAGCCATACTTTTATATAGCCATTTCGCCCGTACTTCTTTTGCATATGCTCCATTGTGCGGTTGTACTGCCCTGCTCTGTCAAGTTCAGGATAATTCTTAAGACCGTATTGGATGGTTCGCCGGCTTATTGTTTCGCTGTCAATGAACCGGTCGGCCTCCGCCACTATCAATCCATAATCATTCCGGGGCTTGGTTCCATTTGATGCACGATGATCCTCCACCGCCTCACCCATCAGACGCATCTGTTCGGGAGTGAATCGTGCTTTCAAAAACTCATCAGCTTCGAGAATCTTACGCGAGTCGGTGTGGTGGTTTTCGCGGCCGTTTACCAATCCCAAATCATGAAAAGCGGCCGTTATATAGACCATATCCAAATTAATATCCGGCATCAAGGAGGCCAATTTCAAACTTTGCTCGATTACCATATTTACATGGTCGGCTTGATGAGCTTTGTCGAACGAGGCATATCGTGGGATGATTTGCTCCTTAACATATTTGCGAACTGATGAATCAACTGTGTCCATTCTAAAAATCCGTGGATTTGTATTTCTGTTAAGACAAAATTACAAAAACTTCCTCTGTTGACCAAAATTTATTGTGCGGGAGCCGGAGTCTATTACTTAAGTCTTAGAAATAATTCTTATCTTTGTGGCATTACCTTAAATTAAAGACATGAGATTGAAGTTAACAGCGGCCTTGCTGGCTTTTGCAATTTTGAGCGTTAGTGCTGAATCCGCAGAGCGGAAGATAATCCGTATTTTTACCGATAATACCGACCTGGTTCTTGAAGTGGGTCCTAACAAGCGCCTTTACCAGACCTACCTCGGGCCGAAGTTGCTCCATGAGGATGATTTAGCGAACCTGAGCTGGAGCCAATATGCGGGCACCGACGGTGCTGTTTCCACGCGAGGCTGGGAGGTGTACTCAACTTCCGGGAATGAGGATTTCTTCGAACCGGCGCTGGGGTTGATTCATGCCGATGGAAACATGACCACTTACCTCTATTATGTTGATTCCTCGCAGGTAGCCGTTGATGGTGGTACGCATACTCGCATTCTGCTTCGCGACGACAAGTACCCTGTGAGCGTGACACTTAATTACGTGGCTTATGAGGCTCAAAATGTTTTCACCACGTGGACAGAAATCAGCCATAAGGAGGAAAGTCCGGTAACCATGATGCAGTATGCCTCGGCAATGCTTTACTTTAACGCCACCGAATATTGGCTTACAGAGTTCAGCAGTGATTGGGCCCGTGAGGCTCAGATGAGTAGTGAACAACTTCATTTCGGCAAGAAGGTAATCGATACGAAGCTCGGGAGCCGCGCTGCCATGCATGCTCATCCTTTTTTCGAGATTGGTCTGAACGGACCGGCCCGAGAGGACAGTGGCGAAGTGCTGATGGGTACTCTTGGCTGGACGGGCAACTTCCGGTTTACCATGGAGGTGGACAATGTGGGTAATCTGCGAGTGCTTCCCGGTATCAATCCTTATGCGTCGGCTTATCAGCTGAAAGCCGACGAAGT
The DNA here is from genome assembly GCA_014800065.1 of Bacteroidales bacterium. The sequence goes on from JAAVGX010000071.1 coordinate 5,595, forward strand.
GTTTACCACCCCACAGTTTATTTTCACACTCAGCTATGACGGCATCGGACAGGGTAGCCGAAATCTCCATGATTGGGCACGAAAGTATTCACTGAAGGATGGCGAGGGCTCGAGAATGACCCTGCTCAACAACTGGGAGAATACGTCGTTCAACTTCAACGAGGATATATTGGCAGAGCTTATGAAGGATGCATCCAACTTGGGTGTGGATATGTTCCTTCTTGACGACGGATGGTTCGGCAACAAGTATCCTCGCAAGGATGACCGAGCCGGACTTGGTGACTGGGAGGCCACGACCGCCAAACTCCCCGGCGGAATACCGGCCCTTGTAGAAGCAGCGAAGGAGGCTGGTGTTAAATTCGGCATTTGGATAGAGCCTGAGATGGTGAATCCGAAAAGCGAACTCTATGAGAAGCATCCCGACTGGGTAATCGAGCAACCTAACCGAGATACATATCTTTACCGCCATCAGCTTGTGCTGGACATGAGTAATCCGGAAGTGCAGGACTATGTGTTCGGAGTGGTTGATAAAATCCTCACCGAAAATCCCGAAGTTGCTTATTTCAAGTGGGATTGCAACAGTCCTATCACGAATATTTATTCTCCGTACGAGGGGAAACAGCAAAGTCAGCTTTACGTGGATCATGTGCGGGGAGTCTATAATGTTTTTGAACGAGTTAAGGACAAATACCCCGCTGTACCCATGATGCTCTGCTCCGGAGGAGGAGGAAGATGCGACTATGAAGCTCTGAAATACTTCACGGAGTTCTGGTGCTCAGATAATACTGATCCTATCGAGCGCATCTACATCCAATGGGGGTTTTCGCAGTTCTTTCCTTCCAAGGCGATGGCGGCTCATGTTACGAGTTGGAACAAGAACACCTCCGTTAAATTCCGAACCGATGTAGCCGCCATGTGCAAATTGGGGTTTGACATCGGTCTGCAGGACCTCACTGCCAATGAATTGGAATTCTGCCGAGATGCAGTAGCGAACTGGAAGCGTCTTGCGCCCGCAGTGATGGACGGCACACAATATCGTCTTGTATCGCCCTACGAAACGAATCATGCAGCGGTTGAATATGTAAACAGGACGAAAGATATGGCAGTGCTCTTTGCCTACGACCTTGCTCCACGCTACATGGAAAAGTTACACTCCGTGAAGCTTAAAGGCCTTGATCCCGACAAGAAGTATCTTGTTCAAGAAATCAACCTGATGCCGGGCACACACTCCCGCCTGACGCAGAATGGTAAAACCTATACAGGCGACTATCTGATGAAGGTGGGGCTGAACGTATTCACAACCCGCCACAACACTTCAACTGTTGTTGAGCTGAGTGCTCAATAGGAATATGAACAATTCGGAGCTTGTTGTCGTTTTATAGTTATATAAAACATAAAACTATGAAATCGTATAAGAAAGCAATCGAAGAAAATATTCCTACCATGCTTGTGTTCGAGCATGCAGGAATGCACGATGCAGTAGCCGTGCATTATTTGGTTAGAGCATTAAAGGCAAAGTATGCCGGGAAGGCACATGTCATTCCCGTAGATGCTTCCTATAACGGCCAGTATAAAGTAGACTACAAGCTGAAGGAATATCCAACCTATATTGTGTACAAGCAGGGAGAAGAACTCATGCGCGAGAGCGGTGATAAGTCCATAGCAGCGCTTGAGGACATGATAACCCGCGCCCTCTAAAAGCACGTTACCCTATTTGCGGCCGTCTGAGGTTTCAGGCGGCCTCTTTTTTGCCTTGGCGGGTTTGCCGAGCTGAAGCTCGGCGCCGGAGACAAAGTGCCGCTTGCGCGGCCTTGCTTTGTGGTTTGGGCGTTGGTTCTGCAGTAGCCTAAAGGACTGGGGAGTTATTTACCAAAATGTCAATGTTCTCTTTGCCGCAGTGTTCCCCGAGCCTCTGCTCTGGGGCTTAGACTTGCTTTTTGGGATTTGCTCTATTTGTATAGTTCGAGCTGAAGCTCGGGGCCAGAGACAAAGTACCGCTTGCGCGGTGTTGCTTTTGTGCCTGGTGGTTTGCGCTTTTTGGTGTTGGTGACATCGCTAAGCGATGTCCGTACATTTATTTCGCTGGTTATTAGCGCCTTGT
>JAAVGX010000072.1 GCA_014800065.1 Bacteroidales bacterium
CCAGCAAAAGCCCCCGCCACAAGAGCGACGAAAATAGCGGTAGCCGCAACCGCCCTAAGAACAAGACAAGCAAAAGGATAATCAGCTAATAATCAGCCAAATAAATGTACGGACATCGCTTCGCGATGTCACCAACGCCAAAAAGCGCAAAGCCCCCCACAAAAGCAACACCGCGCAAGCGGTACTTTGTCTTTGGCCCCGAGCTTCAGCTCGGACTATACAAAAAGAGCAAATCCTCAAAAAGCAAGTCTAAGTCCGCGAGCAGAGGCTCCGGGAACACTGCGGCAAAGAGAACATTGACATTTTTGTAAAAAAATACCTAACTGCACGTTGGCACTCGGTTCTGCAACCTCCTAATAGCCTTGTGTTGGTTTATTGCATCAGCAGGCAGTGGACTTTGCCCACTGGGAGTTTGCCTTCGAGCTTGAGGGGTATATGGCCGGGGGCGGTGGCAATCCAGGCATCCATGTCGTCGCTGGTTTTGGCGCCGTCTTTGGAGGTGAAGGTGAATGTGATATGGTAGGTGTCGACTTTCTTCTTATCGATTTCTATTTCTTCGATTCCGGCGTAAGTTATTGAGAGTGTTTCTTTTCGTTTGCCGGAGAAGATGGGGATTACGCGCTTTTCGCCGGGCTTCATTTTCGCGAATGGCAGATTGCGCATGAAGTAAAATGATGAAATCATGTCCAACGCTTCATTCTCGGCTTCGAGTGTGCGCGTTTCGTCGACGGTGAGGTTGCCTTTTTTCCACACTTTTCGGATACAGTCACCGGTGACTTTGTTGCCGGAATATGAGTAAGTGACGATGTCGTGCTTGTGTTCACCTCCTTCGTGCGCTATTTTTTCATATCGGAACGGGTGCGCGGGATTATCGGACATGTGTCCGATAAGGGTGTCGCGAACCATGAAGAATTTGTCGGCCCAGGGAGCCGATTGGGCCGTAAGGAGCGTGTGATAGCCGTCGGCAGTTTTGGCTATGCTCAGGGTAGCTGTCCCGGCTTGTTTATGAATCAGCCCCCATTTGTACATCACCTTGTAGTGTAGTGTTTCGGGCGATTGGATTTGAGCATCACCAAGCAGGGCAATGGAGCAGAGGAGAGCGAATGTGAGGAATAGACGAAGTTTCACGATTTATACCGGTATTTTGAGGCAGAGTTTGCGATGGTTTCCAAGCCCGATGTTGGGTGCGTGGGCATCCTCGGGGAAGAACACTGCAATCTGTCCCTTTTTGACGTGTAAGAGGCTGTGGGCCGAGTCGCCGAAGGTCATGAAGTCGTTTTCTTCGTCATATGCTTGGCGTACATGCTTGCAGGCACCTACGGGCGTCCAGCCCATTGTTTCGGTTCCTTTGAGCGGCACGTGTATGTCGATGAATTTTTTATGAGCTTCGAGACTGGCTTGTTCTCGGTTCTGCAGTGCGGGTTCCTGTACGTTGACGATTACGCCATCGTTAATTTCGATGGAGCCTTTTGCGAGCTCATCGGTCCAATGTTGCTGTATCCACTGAACTGCAGTGGCGAGTTGAGGGGAGAGTTTGCCGACCATATCGGCATCGGAGATTTGGCAGAGTATCAAGGGAGTGGAAAGTTTAAAGTTTAGAGTGCAAAGTTTAGAGTGGAGAGTTGAAAGTTTGGTTTATGGTTCGTCTTCGAAAACGAGAGGGAGTATGTTTCTCTTTGCTTGTTCGATACGTTTGTTTCGCCAGCATTTTCGACACACAGCCACATAGCGGTCGTTTCCGCCAATTTCTACCTGATCGCCTTCCATGACGATGTTTCCGTCGGAATCAATTCGCGCGTTTATGATTGTTTTGTGGCCGCAGTTGCAGGTCGATTTGATTTCGTCGATAGTGTCGGCAATCTCGAACAGGCGGCGAGACCCCTCGAAAAGATGGCTCTGAAAGTCAGTGCGTAGTCCGTAGCAAATAACGTTGCTTCCGAAGTCGTCTACCACTCTGGAGAGTTGGTCAACCTGCGCTTCGGTGAGGAATTGAGCTTCGTCGATCAGGAACCAGTCCACCAGTCGGCCGTCGGCTTTGTACATGTCGCGCACCACATTGTATAAATTGGTGGTGGGGTATATCCATTGGCATTCGCGTTCGATTCCGATTCGGGAGCGGATCACGTTTTTCTGATCGCGGGTGTCGATAACGGGCTTCATGCACATATAGTCCATGTGTCTTTCTTCAAAGTTGTAGGCCGTGGTGAGCAGGAGCGCGGTTTTTGCCGAACCCATAGTTCCGTATCGGAAATAGAGCTTACCTTTTCTATACATATATTATAAAGGGAAATAATTCTGATTGGTTTTCACCCCCAAAGTTACGCACAAAAACGAATAAAAGCAAAGGCGAAGAAAAATATTCGGTGCCGGAAAAAGGCAAAACGGCTTTAGAATGCGCTGAGAAGGGGATGGTTTTTAATTTTTTAACGTACTGAACTCGTTGAGGGGAAATAACATTTGGAATAATGGAAAAAAATCACTAATTTTGCGGCTTGAAACATTAGGACCTTATGAGTAATATAAGCGAAGAGATTGAACTCTTATTTGAAGTCAGCTGGGAAGTGTGCAATAAAATCGGAGGTATTTACACAGTACTTTCGAGCAAAGCTAAAACAATGAAGGCTGACTATCGGGATCGCCTAATTTTCATTGGCCCGGACGTGTGGAGCGCTGAGCATCCATCGCCCTTCTTTGTGGAATGTCGGACTCCGATGAGCAAATGCCTCAAGGAGCTGTCGCTTCCCGAAGGTGTATCGGCCCGAGCAGGCCGCTGGGAAATTCCCGGTAAGCCTCTTGCGATTCTGGTTAAATTCGACGGAATGTATGCCAACAAGGAAGCCGCCTACGGAAAGATGTGGGAGCGCTTCGGTGTGGATTCCCTTCATGCCTATGGCGATTACGACGAGGGCTGTGCATTCGGCAGAGCCGCCGCCGAGGTAATAAAGCAAATAATCGCGTCTAAGAAGGTTGACCCCTCCAAAGTGGTGGCTCATTTCGATGAATGGACCACCGCGATGGGCTTGCTCGAAATCAAAGCCGAGCTTCCGGAGGTAGCCACCGTGTTCACCACCCATGCCACCAGCATCGGGCGCAGCATCTGTGGCAACGGAAAACCCCTCTACGGTCAACTGGCCAATTACAACGGTGACCAGATGGCCCGTGAGCTGAATATGGAAAGCAAGCACTCTCTGGAGAAAGCCGCAGCATGGAATGCTGACTGCTTCACGACTGTGAGCGATGTTACCGCAACCGAAGCCAAGCAGCTTCTTGAGCGCGAAGCGTTCGTAACGCCCAATGGCTTTGAAAACAACTTTGTGCCGGGCCCGCGCGCATATACCGCAGCCCGCCGGAAAGCTCGCTCACGGATGCTTCAAGTTGCTACAGCTCTAACCGGTGTGGATTTTCCCGACGATACCTTCATAGTAGCCACATCAGGCCGATGCGAGTATCGCAACAAGGGTCTGGACGTATTTCTGGATGCAATGGCTACCTTGGAGCATACCGCTCCCCGGAAGCGCAAAGTTCTTGCTTTCGTGATGGTGCCCGCCTGGTGCGGAGGTCCTCGCACCGAATTGGCTGAAGCGTTGAAATCCGGTGACACCCGTGGCATCAACGACCCGGTGATTACTCACATATTGAATAATTACCACGAAGATCCCGTGAATAATCGCATCCACGGCCTCGGATTCCGAAATAATAATGACAGCAATGTGAGCGTTATTTATGTGCCCTGCTATCTGAACGGTACTGACGGAATCTTCGATATGGCTTACTACGATCTGCTTCCGGGCATGGATGCAACAGTGTTCGCCTCCTACTACGAGCCTTGGGGCTATACCCCGCTGGAAAGCGTAGCCTTTGGCGTGCCCACCATCACTACAACCCTTGCCGGTTTCGGCTGCTGGGTGCTTGAAACAGATTCGCACTCCGACTTTGCCACCACCGGAGTAGAAGTAATCGATAGAAATGACGACAACTATGCCGAAGTGGTGCAAAGCATCAGCAAAGGCGTGGAAAAGCTGCTGAATATGACTCCCGAACAAGCCACCGAAGCCCGGAAGGCAGCCATGGCCACCGCCTCGAAAGCCCAGTGGGAATCATTCTTCGAATACTACCGCGAGGCTTATCGCAAAGCATTGAATGCCGAGTGAGCTCACCCCGAGCGGTTAAAATTAACTTGAAAACAAAGAAACATTTATTTAACAAGATATGAAACTTTCTGTTAGTAACACTAATGCTCCCGTATGGCGTGACATTACAGTGAAAGCGGAGCTTCCCCAGCAACTCAAACCGCTGGACGAACTCGCTAAGAACCTTTGGTGGGTTTGGAACAGCGAAGCTAAAACTCTCTTCCGCTCCCTCAACCCCGACCTGTGGCGTTCCACAGGAGAAAATCCCGTGATGCTGCTTCAGCAGCTCACCTCCGAGCGCATTGCCGAAATCATCGCAGATAAGGACCTGATGGCTCGCCTGAAACATGTGTACGATATGTTCAAGGCCTATATGGCCGAGCCCATGCGTAAGGATGTACCTTCGGTAAGCTACTTCTCGATGGAGTACGGCCTGTGCAACTGTCTGAAAATCTACTCCGGCGGTCTTGGCGTTCTCGCCGGCGACTACATCAAAGAGGCCTCCGACAGCCGCGTGGATATGACCGCTGTTGGTTTCCTGTATCGCTACGGCTATTTCACCCAGACTCTGAGCGTTGACGGCCAGCAGGTGGCCAAATACGAGCCTCAGAACTTCAATCAGCTCCCCATCGAGCAGGTGATGGACAACGAAGGCAAGCCCATGATTCTGGAAGTGCCTTACCCCGGTCGAATTGTTTACTCTCACATCTGGCGCGTGAACGTTGGTCGTATGAAACTCTATCTCCTGGATACGGATTTCGATATGAACAGCGAATACGACCGTTCAATCACCCACAGCCTGTATGGCGGCGACTGGGAAAACCGCATCAAGCAGGAATATCTGCTGGGTATCGGTGGTATAATGATGCTTCGCAAGCTCGGCATCAACACCGAACTCTACCACTGCAACGAAGGTCATGCAGCATTGCTGAACCTCCAGCGCCTGGTTGAGTATGTACAGGGCAAAGGCCTGAGCTTCAATGTGGCCATGGAATTGGTTCGCGCTTCTTCGCTCTACACCGTGCATACCCCCGTGCCCGCCGGTCACGACTACTTCGACGAGCAGCTCTTCGGAAAATATATGGGTGAATATCCCGCCAAGCTGGGTATCAGCTGGAGCGACCTGATGAACATGGGTCGTGAAAATCCTGATTCTCCCGAGCGCTTCTCCATGAGCGTGTTCGCATTGAACACCTGCCAGGAAGCCAACGGTGTGAGCTGGCTGCACGGCGAAGTTTCCAAGAAGATGTTTGCCGGTGTATGGAAGGGTTATTCCTGGGAAGAAAGCCATGTAGGCTATGTGACCAACGGCGTTCACATGCCCACCTGGGCCGCTTCCGAATGGAAAGAATTCTATGGCGAAAAACTTGGTCAGCAGGTATTTGCCGATCAGAGCAATCCCGAAGCCTGGAAGGGTATCTTCGAAGTTCCCGATGAGGAAATCTGGAATATGCGTTGCACCCTCAAGAACAAGTTCATCAACTTTGTACGTCGCGACTTCAAGGAAAAGTGGCTTGCCAATCAGGGCGATCCCTCCGCAGTTCTCGGCATTCTGGAGCGCATCAACCCCAACGCCCTCATTATCGGATTTGCACGTCGCTTCGCCACATATAAGCGTGCGCACCTGCTCTTCACCGACCTTGATCGTCTGGCCAAGATTGTGAACAACGAGAAGTTCCCCGTACAATTCATCTTCTCAGGAAAGGCTCACCCCCACGATGGCGCAGGTCAGGATCTGATCAAGCGTATCGTTGAAATCAGCCACCGTCCTGAATTCTTAGGTAAGATTATCTTCCTTGAAGACTACAACATGGTAGTGGCCAAGCGCCTTGTAACCGGTGTAGATATCTGGCTCAACACACCTACCCGTCCTCTCGAAGCCTCCGGTACCTCCGGAGAGAAGGCTGAAATGAACGGTGTCCTCAACTTCTCCGTGCTCGACGGTTGGTGGTACGAAGGCTATCGCTTCAACGAAAAGGCCGGTTGGGCCCTCACCGACAAGCGTACCTACACCGATCAGGGTCAGCAGGACAAGCTCGATGCTGCCACAATCTACTCGATGCTGGAGAACGAAATCATTCCTCTCTACTTCGAAAAGAACTCAGCCGGCTACTCTCCCAAGTGGATTCAGTACATCAAGGGCTCTATCGGCGACATCGCACCCCACTTCACCATGAAGCGTCAGCTCGACGACTACATCGACCGCTTCTATAACCCCGAAGCAAAGCGTCTGCGCAAACTGCGCGCCAACGACGATGCCCTTGCAAAGAGCATTGTAGCCTGGAAGGAACGCGTGGCTTCGTTGTGGTCCGGAATCAAGGTACTCGAAGTGAAGAATACCGACGAAATGACCACCGGAATCACCGGCGATACATTCCACTTTGAAGTGAAGGTCGACACCAACGGTATCGGTCGCGACATGGGCTGCGAACTCGTAGTATTCCGTCAGGAGGACGGTCAGGAGCACCTTGCTCGCACCGAACAGTTCAAGGTTGCCAAGGAAGAAGGTAATGTTGTGACTTTCGAACTTAATTCGAAGATCAAGAATCCCGGCCTGTTCCGCTATGGCTTCCGCCTCTATCCGAAGAATGCCGAGCTGCCTCACCGTCAGGACTTCGCGTATACCTACTGGGTATAATGAATATTAGTGATTTAAGAGTTTAATAGTTTTTTAACTCTTGCTTCCGCCTGCGGAAGATGAATCGCTAAGCGTAACTAATTAAATGCGCAGGGCTTAGGCTCTGCGCATTTAACCTTTTCTTTTGTTTCGTTGTTATAATTAGTAAAACGAGATTCAGAAAGAAAGCAAAATAAAAATAGCTATGATTGTCAATACAGCTCGATTTGTAATCAGCAACAGCGATTACACCCAATGCCCCACCGATACCAAACACGAATACGCCTTCATCGGCCGTTCGAATGTGGGCAAATCATCATTGATAAATATGCTCACGGGTAAGAAGGACCTTGCCAAAACTTCCTCGACCCCCGGCAAGACAATGCTCATCAATCACTTTTTGGTGAATGATTCGTGGTACATCGTCGATCTTCCCGGCTACGGCTATGCCCGCCGTTCCAAGGCCGACCGTGCGGCACTTGAGGTAATGATCAAGAGCTATATTGCCAACCGCGCCCAGATGACAAACCTGTTCGTGCTGCTGGACAGTCGCCATAAACCCCAGGAAATCGACCTCAAGTTTATGGATTGGCTCGGAGAGAACGGCATCCCCTTCAGCATAGTATTCACAAAGCTGGATAAGCAGACCTCCAACGCATCCAAGCATCAGATTGCGGCATATCTTGAGACACTCCTTGAGCGCTGGGAAGAACTGCCCCCCGTGTTCCGCACTTCAAGCGAGGATAAGCGTGGGCGCAATGAAATTCTCGACTACATCGAGGAAATGAACAAACTCCCGCTGGAATAAAGTGAACCTTCCACTTAATTGAGCGTTATAGAAGTAAAACCTAAAACGTATCAATTATGAAAGAAGAAAAGACAGAAAAAAGCCCGTGTGCATGCAAATATCCCGGTACCGCTGTGGATTTAGGCGACGGAGGCAAGACCACCGAACAGGAAGTGAAAGAGCGTACGGAAGTACTTGACAGTAATCCGCGAATAGACCCGGACGATATTGAGGAAATTCCGTCGTAATCAAATTTTTACAATGATATAACTCGCGAAAATCACATCGCGGGTTTTTTATTTGGATAGAATTACAATTTTGCTTAATTTTGGGGAATAAAGACTTTGACACATGGTAAACGAACTGACCAAAGACGAGCGAGAGCATATCACGGAGCAGGGTAGGGACTTGCTTCGGACCATGCGTGGGCATATCCAACCGGGCGATCTGCGCCGGATAGTTGAGTCCTATGCCAAGGCGGGCAGCGGAGTGCTTGAGCGCGATCGCTTCGGCTTCCACCCCGTTGTGAAGTCAATTCGTACTTCTCTGGCATTGTGTGAGTTGCTGGATCACGACCGTAACATGGTGGCCGCCATCATGCTGGCACCTCTTGCAAAGGGGGGAGTAATCACCGACGAAGAAGTGAAGGCACTGTGGGGCGATGATGTTGCCACTCTGGTGCGCGGTCTGTCGAAGGTGGAGAGCATTTATAGCCGTTCGGCTTCGGTGGAGAGTGAGAATTTCCGCAAATTGCTGCTCACCTTTGCCGAGGATATCCGTGTGATTATCATTATGATTGTGGATCGCCTTGTGCTGATGCGTGCCATCAATCATCATCCGGCAGAAAATCTGGTGAAAGATACCGCTTACGAGGCTAATTATCTCTATGCACCACTGGCTCACCGATTGGGCCTTTACGCAATCAAGAGCGAGCTGGAGGATATGAGCCTTAAGTACAGCAACCGAGAGGTATATACACGAATAGCCCACCAGCTGAAGGAAACCAAGACCAAGCGCGATGCCTATATCGACGCTTTTATCGCTCCTATCAAGGCCAAACTTGAAGCAGAGGGGCTTAAGTTTGAAATCAAGGGACGAACCAAGTCGATTTATTCGATTTGGAATAAGATGAAGAAGCAGCACAACACCA
>JAAVGX010000073.1 GCA_014800065.1 Bacteroidales bacterium
GAATAGGTCCTATTGGAATAATTTGATTGGGGGCGGTTTGGACGTGTGCGGGGTTCTTTTTTTCGAGCTGACGCTCGGGGGTGGATACAAGATGAGGCTTGTGCGGCGTTGCGTTTTTGTTGTTTTAGCCTGATTTAACGGGAACAGGCGGTGATAGTACTGATTTTGTCAATGTTATTTTTGGATATTCGGTGTTTTGTGTTTAACTTTGTAGCGTCAGATATATTGCAGAGCGCGAAAATGTCTTTAGTCTGCGAAGGTTCAGTGACACGAGGAGGGAGGGCATTCTACCCTCCTTATTTTTTTATTATGAGTCATTCATAGAGCTTCCCAGACTGCGTTATTACGAGAATTGCACTAAAATGTTGATTGTTTTTCTCAACACTTTCGTATAACATATACTGTCTGGTTATCCTTATTAATAAAAGTTGCGGTTGCTTGAGAGATATCTCACGATATCGCCTCTACTCCTTTGGTAGGATTGCCTTGGATACCCAGGTTCCGCTTTGCTTCATCCGGAGCTGTTGACGATGGCGGAGTTGCCGGGCTCTTTTGCATTGGCGGGGTTGCCGAGCTGAAGCTCGGGGCCGGAGACAAAGTGCCGCTTGCGCGGGGTTGGTTTTGTGGCGGTTTGGGCGTGGGCTTTTATTGTTTTTTTGTGGGTGGGAGTTTGAGACATCGCAAAGCGATGTCCGTACTGGCTGATTTGTCGGGATTTGTCTTGGATTATTTTGATTTTGTATTGCTGTTTGTTATTTTTGGAAGTTTTGTATAAAAGCTGTAATTTTGTGGTCTAATTTAGTGGTATGGCTCAGAAGTACAGTGATCTTTGGCGCACTTCGCGCGACTATTTCTTCATCACGTTCGGCATGGCTCTCTATGCCTTTGGTTTTTGTGGATTTATCTTGCCTGAAAAGGTTGTTATCGGTGGATTGGCCGGTATCGGCACTATTGTTTACCTGACCACAGGTATTCCTGTTGCAATCACACAGTATGCTTGCAATCTTATACTTTTGGCGCTGGCCTATAAACTGGTAGGTAAAAAATTTGTGCTTGGAACTATCTTCGGGGCGACCATGATTTCAGTGTTTGTGGGTATTTTCCAGCCTCTGCTCGAACATGGCTTCACGCAGGAGCCATTCATGAACATCGTTGTGGGTGCTCTGCTTGCCGGATTGGGCGTAGGTATTGCATTCACACACAATGGTTCCAGCGGAGGCACTGACATTATCGCCGCCATTGTGTCCAAATTCAGCACGATAAGTGTTGGACGCACAATGCAGTACACTGATATTATAATTATCTCCAGCTCATACCTGCTGTTCCATAATGTGGAGCGTACGGTTTTCGGTTACATAGTGCTTCTGATTGCATCCACCACAGCTGACTGGGTGATCAACTCCAACCGTTCCTCGGTGCAATTCACCATTTTTTCTCAGAAATGGGAAGAGATTGCCACTGCCATCAACAACGATGCCAAGCGCGGATGCACAGTGCTTAATGGTATGGGTTGGTACTCCAAGCACGATGTGAAAGTGCTTCTGGTGGTTTGCCGCCGAGTGGAATCCATCACCATATCGCGCATCATCAAGAGCATCGACAGCGATGCCTTCATCACCCAGGCCAATGTGAGCGGTGTGTTCGGCAAAGGCTTCGACGAGTTGAAGGTGAAAATGAAGGTTCCCGGAAAGGAAGCGCAGAGCAACTCGCTTCTGTCCAAAGCCCTGCACCAGGAGCGCCCTACCCAACCGCAGGAATAATGTAAGATTTCCCTATCGGGAACACTTGATGACATTAGGTTCAAGTCATCGAAATATACCAATCTATAATGAAAAGATTTTCTCCGTTATACATCATCCTATTACTTGTCGCACTGACAGGATGTAACGCCGACGTCTTCCTTGACGGCCCGGACATTCCTGAGTACCAAAGTGTTACAATAGAGGGCGACGGCGGTGGGGCCACGTTTAAAATTCCCACGAAAGGACTCGAATCCGTGTCATTGGATTTGATGAGTTCCGAGCAGGTCTATTGCCATTATTTCAATCGTTCGGGTGAAGAAATAGCACCGGAATCGCCCGTATGGGATGTTCACAAGATTGTGCTTGAGAATCAGTTCACCAAGCTGGAATGTGTGCTCAACGGGTCCGAACTTTCCGTGCACAGCATATGCTCCACACGCCCAAGCAATGTTGAACGCACTATCCGGCTTGAATACAGTTACGGTGCGCGCTTTATAGATGTGACCATACTCCCCGGGAAGCCGATTCAATTTGCAGGCATAAACTATACCACAAACCTGAGCACCGATTCCCGAGCTCAGGTACACAGCCGACTGAAAACGTTCAACAACAACGGTCCGATACCGCAGAAGCTGACAGTCTACCCCTATCTGAACGAGCCGGCATCCGTGCTGGTAGAGCCCCGGCAGTCAGCCTCGTGGCTCAACAGCAAACAATTCACCATGGAAGTACCGCTGTACTCCAACGGGCAATGGGTCATGGAGCAAATGGATAACCTAACAATAGGAAGCAGATATCCCTACCCGGTAGCCGAATGGGATATTCAGGTAGAAATTGAAGTCCCCGCCAATTCCCGCATCATGGTCTTTACCGACGTTATCTATACCGGTGCAATAATTGAAGGTCAAATGCTATTCCGCAACGAGGTTCTGGACCTTACCTTCAGCGAGGAAGTTACTGTAAAATCACTTTATCCTACCGCATATGAAATCAGAAGCGAACTTGCTGAATAGAGTGCGTGTGCTGTTGCTGCTCATAGCTATTGGAGCGATTAGCGGCCACGCCGATACCATACCGTCGATGTTTTCCCTTCCCTTGGAGTGGCGTATCGGCGGTCAGGTTACAGCAGGCGGCATACTTCGCAGTAACGCCTATCTCAAAGGCGATAACGAGTTCGATAAAAAAGCCGGGGCTTCAGTTGGCGGTAATGTGCGAGCCGATTTCAGCTTCAATCCCTCAACACGCGAGGGAATGCTCTACAAGGGCTTATATCAAGGCATCGGAATAGGTGTAAACAGCTATTCACCCTCCCAATTATTGGGCACTCCCATTTCAATGTATGTTTTCCAAGGAATGCCGATTGCACACTTAAGTCGGCAGATTACCTTCGGATACGAGTGGGAGTTCGGCGCCGCATTCGGATGGAAACACTACGATGCAAACACCTCTCAGAGCAATGTTGCAGTGGGGAGTTCTGTTACCGCCCATATGGGTATCAAATTCAAAATCGATTATAAACTATCGCAACGCTGGGTAATGACTCTCGGAGTTGGTGCGAACCACTATTCCAACGGCAATACAGCGTGGCCTAACGGCGGAGTGAACACACTCGGCGGAACGGTAGGCATCGCTTACATCCTCAACCCCCAAACGCCCCTACCCCATGCTGACAGCGAGCTCCGTGCCGAGGCCGACCGTCGGCGATGGATGTTCGATATCATAGCCTACGGAGCCTGGCGAAAAAGAGCAGTGACGGTGGATGATCCGCCCGAACCGATGCTATGCCCGGGTAAATTCGGTGTGGCAGGTGTGCAATTTGCGCCTTTGTACTGTTTGAACCGCTTTGTAGCCATTGGGCCGTCGCTCGACTTACAATGGGATGAGAGCGGTGGCCTTGAGCCCTACTGGGTGGAAGGATCCTATTACGAGAATATAAAATTCGAACGTCCTCCTTTCGGCAAGCAAATCAGTGCGGGTCTCTCAGCACACGCTGAGCTGACGTTGCCCATTTTCTCGGTCAACGCAGGCCTGGGTTTCGACATGGTTACGCCCAAAGGCGACCACGCGTTCTATCAATCGCTGACTTTGAAGACCTTCGTGACCAAGAAAATCTTTATCAACGCAGGCTATCGGTTAGGCAACTTCAAAACACCCCGAAATCTCATGCTGGGCTTCGGGGTACGCCTCTAAACCAAATTCAATTCTACTTTGTAGTACGGATGCCCGGGATGCGCCCTCCCCGATTATAGGTTCTGGCATAATACGGCTCGTCGAAGGTACTTATTCTCACACCCATGCTCGATGAGGCGTGTATAAAGGAATTATCACCTATATATATACCCACATGCCCCACTCGCGTACCATTGCCGGCGGTGTTGAAGAAAACAAGGTCGCCCGGCGAAAGCTGTTCGCGACTCAGCGGAATGCAGTATTCAAACTGTTTAACAGAATTACGCGGAAGCTTTATGCCTGCAACATCCTGATATATGGTCCACACCAACCCCGAGCAATCTGTACCTTTTCGAGTGTAACCGCCATACTTATATTTAGTACCAATCCATCGCCGTGCTTCCTTGATAATTGCCTGCGCAACCTCAGGATGCACCCGTTCGCCACGCTGACCTTTGCCTGGTTTGGATGGTTTCTCTACGGGTGTATATTCTATGGGCAAAGGATAGGTATCGGGGGTTTCAAGCACTGCCCTGCTCTTACTTTTGCAACCGCCAAGTATAAGCGCTCCTGTAATACAAACTAAAATGATTGGTTTCATATTGCAAATTTAGCTCATTCAACGCATTTTTCGTAACTTCGCAGTGTTAAATTTTTCGAGTATGATACTTTTCCCCAACGCAAAGATTAATCTGGGTCTGCGGATTCTTAACCGTAGGCCTGACGGTTACCATAATATCTCCTCTATTTTTTTGCCTGTAGGTTGGAGAGATGTCCTTGAAATGGTACCCTCCCAAAGCGGCGTGACCACTCTGACTCAGAGCGGGCCCAAGGCCGTGGACTGTCCACAGGAAAAGAATCTGGTGATGAAAGCTCTGCGCGCGCTCGAAAACGAACTCGCTGCACCTCTTCCTCCCACCGATATATATCTGCGCAAGAATATTCCATCAGGCGCCGGGCTGGGCGGAGGGAGCTCGGATGCCGCCTTTGCAATCATCGGGGCAAACAAACTCTATAACTTAGGGCTTACCGACGAGCAAATGGCCTCCGTAGCCGCAAAAGTTGGAGCCGACTGCCCCTTCTTCATCTTTAACCGTCCCATGCTGGTGAGCGGAACAGGCCATATACTTGAACCCGTAGAGATGCCGGTTCTTAAGGGAAAATCCGTTCTGATAGCCAAGGGCAGTGATTCCTCCGTATCCACTGCCGAAGCTTATGCCGGGGTTCACCCCGCTCCCCTGCCCGACGGTCGGTCGCTCCTCGAAGCCACCCGTAATCTTAGCTGCGACCTGCTGGTGAACGACTTCGAAGCGTCGATCTTCCCCTCGCACCCCGATATAGAATCCCTCAAGGCCCAAATCATGGCCTGCGGGGCATTGTACACGGCCATGACAGGCTCAGGGGCAAGTGTGTTCGGAATTTTCGAAAGTGCCAAAATGGCAGAAGAGGCAGCCATGACCCTCACCAATTGCGACACCTTCGTCGGCGACCTTCCTTTCATCCCTCAATCGTGAACGTTATTACCCTCTGAGGTGTTATTATTACAAGCAGAGCCAAAATCCACATTTTTGGCAAAGTTTTTGTATTAACATTTATCAGAAAAAAGGTAATAATATGAGCGACGAAAAAGACAATCAGAACAAGTACTATAATGAGCAAGGCGAGGATGCGCCTGAAATTCTGAATGACGTGCTGGAGGCTCAGCAGGACGATTCCGACGAGGTAGCCACCGAAGAAATGGTAGGTGAAGTGAATCTGGCCGAACAGCTCACCGCTGCACGCGAAGAGATTGAGAAGGAAAAGAAAGAATATCTATTCCTGATGGCTGATTTCGATAACTTCCGCAAACGTGTGGTTCGCGAAAAAGCCGACCTGATAAAGAACGCCGGGGAAAAGGTTCTCAAAGGAATTCTTCCTATCGTGGACGACTTCGAGCGTGCACTGGCCGCAACCAGCGATGCCGAGTCAATGCGTCAGGGTATGGAATTAATCTACAATAAGCTCGTCAAATTCCTCGCCGATAATGGCGTGAAGGCCATGGACAGCACCGGCGCTGATTTTAACGCCGACCTCCATGAAGCGATCGCTTCTATTCCCGCTCCTTCCGACGACCTCAAAGGAAAGGTTATCGATACTACTCAGAAAGGTTACATGATCAACGATAAGGTGCTCCGCCATGCCAAAGTGGCTGTGGGCGAATAAATTATAGACCCATGGCTGAAAAAAGAGATTATTATGAAGTGTTGGGTGTGAGCCGAGATGCCACAGCCGACCAGATTAAAAAGGCTTACCGCAAGAAAGCGGTAATGTATCACCCCGATAAAAATCCGGGTGATAAAGAAGCTGAAGAGAAATTCAAGGAAGCAGCTGAAGCCTACGATGTGCTCAGCGATGAAACAAAACGCAAGCAGTACGACCAGTTCGGCCACAATATGGGTCCTCAGGGATTCGGTGGCGGCGGTGGCGGATACTACGACGCCGGCGGTATGGACTTGAACGACATCCTCAACCGATTCGCCCGCGACTTCGGTGGTTTCGGCGACTTCGGAGGATTCGGAAGCGCTACGGGCGGTCGACGTCGATCCACTCAAAAACGACAGAAAAAAGGCGGCGACATCCGTATCCGCGTAAAGCTGACACTTGACGATATTGCAAACGGTGTGACCAAAACCCTGCGCGTGCCCACATTTGTGGAGGACCCTGACTGCAAGGGTACCGGAGCAAAGGACGGCGTGGCATTCGCCACCTGCCCCCAGTGCCACGGTGAGGGTCATGTAATCACCGAGCAGTACACTCCATTCGGAACTATGCAGAGCGAAGCCACTTGCCCCACCTGCGACGGTTCCGGAAAAGTGATTACCGAGAAATGTCAACACTGCCACGGCGACGGTGTACTCCGCAAGGATCAGGAAGTGACCTTCACCATCCCCGCCGGTGTTTCCGAAGGCCAGACCTTCAGCGTTCGAGGAAAAGGCAATTACCCTAAAGGCGGCGGCGTGCCCGGCGACCTCCTGGTGGTTATTGAAGAAATCAAGCACCCCGAACTCATCCGCGACGGTGCCGATGTAATTTACAACCTCATGCTGGACATTCCCACCGCCGTGCTCGGTGGTGCGGTGGAAATCCCCACAATCACAGGACGTGCCCGCATTAACATTCCCGCCGGAACTCAGCCCGGCAAGGTGCTTCGCCTCCGTGGTAAGGGTCTTCCTGACGCTGAGCACGGTGGTAAGGGCGACGAACTCATCAACATCATGGTCTATATCCCCGAAAATCTTACCGACGACCAGAAAAAAGAGTTCGAAAAACTCAAAGATGCGCCCAACATCAAGCCGACCGACGACGATAGCAAACGCATTTTCTCAAAGCTCAAACATATTTTTGACTAAATAGCTATCGGATAGCGAAATAAGAATAACATTCAACAATTCCATAACTAACAGAATTAGCTCCGAGTGTTAAATTAACCCGGAGCTAATTTAATTTCAATAAAACGTCCTTAATGAAAATGAGATCCATATTAATACTCTCCACTATTGCGGGCTTACTATTCTCCGCCTGCGGTATTTCAAATCAATCGTCAGATCATGTCAGCGCTGCCGAAACATCAAAGTTGAACGATGGCGTTGATTCCATAAAAGTGGAAATATCAACAAAGGTTGGAGGAACACGCAGCATTCTCTTGAAAGATAACGCAAATGCAGTGGCTCGATTTCAGAATAAACCCGACAGCACCCTGTCAATTTCCACAACGGAAGAATTAACAGGTCTGGCCGACTCACTATTTGTAGAAAAGAGCTGCAAGATTATAATATCTGAAACAGCTGCCGAAGGTCGCACTGACTATCCCATTTTCACTGTATCACTCTACAAAAACGGTCAAGCAGAAACAACCCGCTACGACATGGGAACGCAGGAGGAAAATATTACACACTCCACCACACGCGACATATACTACAGCCCGGAATTCAGGCAATTTGTCTCCACAGTGTGTGACATATTAATGTAATCACGCAGAATCGAAAATATTCCCGATATAATAAAAACCATCCAACACCATAATAATAAAATGGAAATAACAATTGAAGATTTCGACAAGGTTGAAATGCGAGCAGGCACTGTGATCGCAGCAGAAATTAATAAACGTGCGCGAAAACCCGCATATAAGGTCACCATTGACCTTGGCGAAGAAATCGGGATAAAAACCACATCCGCTCAGATTACAGACTTATATACTCCTGAATCGCTGATAGGAAAGCAGGTTATCTGCTGCGTAAACCTTCCGTCAATGCACATCGGTTCTGTGAAAAGCGAGGTGCGTATACTCGGAACAGAAACAAACGGAGCTTGTGTTCTGCTTCAACCTTCCATGCCTGTAAATAATGGCGATAAAGTCTTTTAACATCATCCGAAGCTACAAAGTCAACCCCACCTAAAGTCCGTAAATACATTTAGGTGGGGTTAGTCTTTTAATTCGAGGTGGATAGTTTATCAGAATTCAAATTTGTCCAGATGCAGGCCGTCGACGGTCATTTCGGAAATCATGGGCACCAGACGCGTGAAGTGACTTGAGGTTGAGTGGGCGTGGAGGTTTTCCTCTGTGTCCCAGGTTTCTACAAACATCATTTTACGGGGGTCGGTTGAACTCACCAGCAGGTCGTAGTCAACGCAACCGGCGTCGTGACGGCTATGGCGAACAAGGTCTTTAGCCAGCGTCACCACCATGCCCGCATCGGCATCCGGCTTCACTTCAAATTTTGCATTTAATCGTAGCATCGCTATTTTATTGAGGGTTAATAACAGCCGCAGCACTATCAGGGTTTACGGCATAATCACAACACGTCGGGTATAGTAATTGTTCAAAGGTTTGCCATATCGGAGAAAAATGATTATCTTTGCATAGCCAAAAATAAAATTTATGGCAACTTCGAGCTTTTACAAAAATAAAACACCTCAGGCATTAGGACATTTGGCCGCTCTGATTGTGGTCACAATGTGGGGCTATTCCTTTGTTTCGTCGCGCGTACTCCTGGATAACGGGTTGGGCGCTGTTCAGATATACGTTCTCCGTTTCATCCTGGCGTATGCCATCATGGTAATAATTTCGCACAACAGGCTGCTGGCTCGTAATTTTCGGGATGAGATGCTCTTTCTGATGTGCGGATTGTTGGCCGGCTCGGTGTATTTCATTGCTGAGAACACGGCTCTTGAGTATACCCTCACTACCAACGTGTCGCTTCTGACCTCGCTCTCGCCTCTGATTACGGCAATTCTTGTGTCGATAATCTACAAAAATGAAAAGTTGGGCAAGGGCACCTGGATAGGCTCTGCAATCGCTGTGGCCGGAGTGGGCTGTGTGGTATTCAACAGTAGCATGAACCTGGAAGTAAGGCCCTTAGGTGATATCCTTTCCATCACCGCCGCCTTTTCATGGGCTATCTATTCCATTGTTCTGCGCCAGCTCAATGCCAACTACGATGTGTGGTTTATTTCGCGCAAAACGTTCTTCTACGGCCTGATAACGGCGATTCCGTTTCTTCTGTTCGAACACCATGAGTGCGACCTTGTCGCCACCCTGATGCGGCCGGCCGTGTGGGGCAATCTCCTCTTCCTCGGCCTGGGAGCGTCCACAATCGCTTATGTGCTGTGGGCGTTCAGTGTGAAGACTCTCGGTGCTGTCAAGGCTAATAACTATATGTACTTCCAGAGTATTGCCACTCTGATTGTCAGCGCAATAGTGCTGGGCGAAAAAATCACAGTTGTCGGCACCACCGGAATCTGCCTCATTTTGGGTGGGCTATGGTTGGGCGACAAACTCAACGAGCGATGGAATAAAACCCTCTCGTCCCATCATTAATTTCATCAATCTTTGATGCTATGACACTTCCCTCCGATCCTTTTATGCTGCTAAGCGTAATCAATACAATGCTTCGCGACCACTATCCTACACTGGACGAGCTCTGCGCCTCTGAAGGAATCGACCGCGCCGAACTCGTTGCAAAATTGGGTGAGGCCGGATTCGAATACATGCCTCAAATCAATCAGTTCCGTTGATGGAGGAAAATTATCTTGACCTTCTGAATCCTGCTCAGCGGGAGGCCGTGGAGTATTTGGACGGTCCTTCACTGGTTATAGCCGGTGCGGGTTCGGGCAAAACTCGTGTGCTCACCTACAAGATTGTACACCTGCTCAAAAATGGCCATAATCCGGCACGACTCATGGCCCTTACCTTCACCAACAAGGCCGCCAAGGAGATGCGCGAACGAATCGAGTCTCTGGTGGGCTCCGAAACGGCGAACCGCCTGTGGATGGGCACGTTCCACTCTATCTTCTCGCGAATTCTACGCATTCATGCCGACCGCCTTGGATTCCCCTCAAACTTCACCATCTACGATACCTCCGATTCCAAATCATTGGTGAAGAGTATCATAAAGGAGATGCAACTCGATGACGATGATAAACTGTATCGTCCGGGTACCATATTAGGGCCCATTTCCAACGCAAA
>JAAVGX010000074.1 GCA_014800065.1 Bacteroidales bacterium
ATAGCAAATCCGCAACGGCAACAGCTGCCGTGCCCGCTGTCGACCCCGACGGCTTCTCCACAAAAGGTCAGACTGTCAAAGGCGGGTTCTATGTCGGACGTACGGTTTGGCTTCTTCTGGCCTACTTCTTCTTCGTATTCGCAACTTCCGTACCAGCTTACTATCTGCCTAACTTCAAGTGGATTTCGGCAGAGCAGGCCTCTACAATGACCTCTACGTTCTACTTCGCCATGTTTGTGGTCGGCCTGGCCCTTACCCCGGTTATGAAAGCCTTCCGCAAGGCAACATTCATCGCCGCCACGGCAATGATTGTAGGTAGCTTCGCACTTTTCGTATTCGTGCACGGTTCGGTGGCTGTATACATCATCGCTGCAGCTATATGCGGTCTTGGTAACGGTATTGCCCAACCTATATTCTACACCAAAGCTACCGAGGTCGTTACTTCCGACAGCAAATCTACTCTGTCGCTGGCCTATCTGCAGGTGGCAAACTATGTAGCGATATCGATGGTGCCGGTAATTATCGGCGCAGGTGAGAAAATTTTCCACACCACCTCCACCCTGTTCCCCTTCATCTTCGTAGGTATCGCAGCGGCTATTGTATTCGTGTTCGTGGTTATCCGAAATCGTCACTTCGTTTTCGGAATGTCCAAGAATTACTATTAATTCAGGAATCAAGATAATTCAGGAATCAAGATTAATCATCTAAAATTATTTAAGCAACCATGGCAACTACAAACACAAACGCCCCGAAAATTCTGATTATCTACACCGGTGGCACAATCGGTATGGTAGAGACACCCGACGGCCTGCAACCTTTCGACTTTTCGCACCTGATGGACAATGTTCCCAAGGTAGGGCAGCTCGGCTACGAAATACAAAGTGTGCAGTTCCCGCAACCTATCGACTCTTCCAATATGAACCCCTCTTATTGGAGTCAGATAGTAAAAGACATCGCCGACCGCTACGATGAATTCGATGGCTTCGTTATCCTCCACGGCACCGATACCATGGCCTACACGGCCTCCGCGCTGGCTTTCATGCTCCGCGACCTTCGCAAACCGGTGGTAATCACCGGCTCCCAACTCCCTATCGGCGATACCCGAGAGGACGGCACCGAAAACCTCATCTCAGCACTGCAGGTGGCTGCCGCCAAGGATGAGAACGGCCAACCGATGATTCAGGAAGTCGTAATTTCATTTCAGGACTACATCGTTCGCGGATGTCGCTCAACCAAGTTCACCTCTACCGGATTCCACGCCTTCAAGAGCTTCAACTATCCCAACTTGGGCGACATTGACCTCCACATCACCTACAACAAGCCCTATCTGATGCGCCACACCACCGCTTTGCCGCTCAACCCATTTTACAACATGGACCCCAACATCCTGGTTATGTGGCTCTATCCGGGCATAACGGAGGATGTGGTCAAGGCTCAGCTCGCCACCCCCGGTATTAAGGCTGTGATTCTCCGCACATTCGGCGCCGGAAACGCCCCGACGGAGCAGTGGTTCCTCAACGACCTCGCCGATGCCGTAAGCAAAGGACTCATAATCTATAACGTAACCCAGTGTCTCAACGGAGGCGACGAACAAAAACGCTACTACACCGGCGACATGCTCGCAAAAGCAGGCGTCGTTTCCGGATACGACATCACCGTCGAAGCCGCAGTTACAAAAATGATGTACCTCCTCGGCTCAGGCCTCTCGAAGGATCAAATCGTACAATACCTCCAGACCTCAATAGCCGGAGAAATGACCGTAGAATAACCACCCCAACGGTAATGTACCGCAAAAGGCCGCGCCTCCGGAGGCGCGGCCTTAATAATGTCCACGCCCACAGGGCACTTTGTACCCGTGCAAGGGCTAAGCTTGTCAACAATTAAATCAATAGTTCAGAATTATCTTGCAAAATGTTGCTCAGTTTTGCAAATTTTTATATCTTTGTGGCGATTTCACGCCGTTCCGGCATTATCGGCTCAGAGCCCTGGACGATATGTCGGAGTGTGGGTGGGATTATATGGCTTCAGCTACTACGGCTGCGGCACGACATAATGTAAAAAGCGTTATTGACGCTGGTTTCTGACTATTCGAAACTTCGCAACTTTCAATCAATCAAGAAACCACGCAACGATGATGCTCATGGGTATGTAATATATCCGTGTTCCGTGATGGAGCATGTTTGTGTATACATACGGCGTGAGGTCACGTTGCTCGTTTCGATTGATTGGGCAATGCGAAGGCCTCGAATAGTGGAGCGAGCAACAATGCGGCTTCACGCTTCTGTGTTTTTACAGTTTCTATTTTGTACTTTTCTTAGGAGCCGGGAAGAGAAAAGTAAATAAATATGACACTTGAACAGATTGAGCAAAGGCTCAGAAATCTGGTAGAGGGCGATGTCCGCAACGGTCGCATTATTATCCTCGACCACAAATGCGACAACAAGATTATCAGATTTTTAGAGAGCTTCCCCGCAGCAAGAAGAGTAAACAATGTCTTTGAGGCTACAGCTTCCGAAGTATTCAAAACTATGGGAGCCACAGAGCCGGCTTTGCAAGAATTACGCAGCAGATGCACTCCTCAAACGGGCACGAATTTCGACTACGATTCACCCGCTTTCTCCACACTCTTCACAATGGACTATATCTTCATACCCGAAAATATTGACGCTATTGAGTATATGGCTTCGGCTTTCGGGAAAAACTACGTGGCTATCGTTGACTATACTCCTCGGGTAGCGACTCTCAAAACCGACTCTTTTGAAATAATCGAATACCGCTGAGTCAGCCTTGGAATGCACCCCGGCATTCCATTTTTGGCTCATCTATAAACCGAACAACAAAAGCAATGAAAAAACTATTACTCTTGATGATGGCTTTACTGGCGGTTCTCCCGGTAATGGCCGAAGAAGAAACTACCTTTACATTCTCGTACAACGGCTCAACACTTATTTATAAAGTTCTTGACGAAGATGCCAAAACGGTTTGCGTACACGCATTTTCGATGATCTCAAGCGATGTCCAGATTCCTTCGACAGTGGCATACGGGCAAAACATCTATACGGTGTCAGCAATCGGCAATGGAGCTTTTTATAACTGCCAAGAATTTTTAATATCAATAAAAATACCTGAAACGGTTACGTCTATTGAAGACGACGCGTTCTTCGGCTGCAATGGTCTACAAAAGGCTGAATTTGCGAGCATTGAAAGCCTTTGTAAAATCGAATTCAAATCTCTCTCATCTAATCCGCTTTCTTATGCACACAATTTGTATATAAACGGGAAAGAAATAACTGAAATAACAATTCCTAATTCCATCACTTCAATCAGAAGCAATGCGTTCCACGGATGCAGTGGTCTGACCTCGGTGACAATCGGAAACTCCGTCACTTCAATCGGGGAGTATGCGTTCGATAGATGCACAGGCCTGACTTCGGTTACAATCGGAAACTCCGTCACTTCAATCGGGGAGGGTGCGTTCTACGAATGCAGTGGTCTGACCTCGGTGACAATCGGGAACTCCGTCACTTCAATCGGGCAGTCTGCGTTCTACGGATGCAGTGGCCTGACCTCGGTGACGATACCCGAATCAGTCACTTCAATAGGCTCGCGAGCTTTCACTCAATGCCTTGCTCTTGCTTCGGTAACAATTCCCAATTCTGTCACTTCGATAGGCGAAAGTGCTTTTGCCAACTGCCGCAGTTTGACTAACATCGTTATCCCCAATTCCGTAACAAGCATAGAGGACTGGACATTCAGCCAGTGTACGAGTCTGAAATCAGTGACAATTCCGAGTTCAATCACATCTATCGGCGCATACGCTTTCAACAATTGCGACAGCCTGACTTCGGTTGAAATTCCAAGCTCGGTTACATCCATCGGAAGGTTTGCGTTCTATAGTTGCGATGCTCTAAACAAAGCTGAATTTGCAAGCATCGAATGGTTATGTGGTGTCGCATTTGAGAATTTTGCGTCAAATCCACTTTATTATGCTCATAATTTATATATAAACGGACAGGAGATAACAGAAGTCCGGATTCCCGACTCAGTCACGGCAATTGGAATTTATGCTTTCGCCGGATGTGAGTATATTACCTCTTTGTCAATTCCGAACACCGTCACCTCCTTTGGCAATGGCGCTTTCGAGGGATGCACCGGTCTGACCTCAGTATATTATAATACCGAAAATCCCATTGATGCAAATTCAAATGTATTCCAGTGCAGATACGATGATATATATCAAAACGCTTTTTTATATGTGCCGGAAGCTGCCGTAGAGAAGTGCAAGGCAGTTGAGCCGTGGAGCTTGTTCAAGAACATTAAGGCTTACGATTTCTCCGGATTAGAGGGAATTAAGGCTGATTTCAATGAAGATGAACCGTATGAGGTATATAATCTCAACGGAATCAAAGTTGTAAACGATATTGAGTCGCTTGAGGCCGGACTGTACATTGTGCGTCAAGGTGCAAACGTCAAGAAAATCGTTGTGAAGTAAATATAGAATTCAAAGAAAAAGAACTCCTCACCATGGGGCTGTGTCAAAAATAGGCACAGCCTCTTTTCATGATATGCTGAAAAACATAAAACAAAGCCCTGACTTTCACAAGCCGGGGCTTTGTCATGTCGAAAAGTTTTTGTAACTTTACGACAAAGAAACTAATTAATGCATACAAAGTTACATACAAAATCTTACAATAACAACAAATTGTTTCTGACAATTAATCCTGATGAGGAAATTGGGCATAATGAACCGGTGCGCATAGTTGATGCTGTTGTTGAGAGTCTTCCGAAGAAGGACTAAACCACCGCGGACGACGATGTATCGAACCTGAAGTGGTGTTCGGACAGATGAAGTTCAACATGGCATACCGCCGCTTCCGTCACTTTGGCAAAGACAAGGTCACAATGGACTTTGCCTTCTTCGCCATTGCCTTCAATATCAAGAGAATGTGCGTAAAGACAGCAAAACAGACCAAAAACGGGGGAAAAACGCCCCATTTTGGGCTGATTTTACTTTTAAACCGGTTTTTATCGCCTGAGAATCCGATTTCTGGAAAAAATCCTCAAAAACCTGTCGCCTGAAAAATATCGAAACCTCAGAGCTCAAAAATCAGAGGCTGCGTCGTAAACCTTAATTATGACACAGTCTCTTAATAATGTCTACGCCCACAGGGCACTTTGTACCCGCAAGGGCTGAGCTTGTCAACAATTAAAGAATTTTTTCGCTAATTATTGATGACGTATGCAAAAAAATCACTACTTTTGCACTAACTATCCCAAAACCACACTTTCTGCTGAAATCAAACAATTCATAAATCAATAAATCTAAATCATCTATGTGGTTAACAAGCTCATCTATAGGCCGCAAGTTCGTGATGGCAGTCACGGGCGCTTGTTTGGTCCTATTCGTCACATTTCACGTGTTGATGAACTCCGTTGCTCTGTTGTGGCCCGCCGCTTATAATGTGGTGTGCGAATTCCTCGGGGCTAACTGGTATGCACTGGTCGCTACTGTAGGGCTGGCAGCTCTGTTCATCATCCACATCATCTACGCCGTTTGGCTTACTGTTCAGAACCGCGCAGCCCGTGGTACTGACCGCTACGCCGTCAACACCCGTCCCAAGCAGGTTGAATGGGCTTCCAAGAACATGCTCGTGCTCGGTGTCGTGATCCTTTGCTTCCTCGTTGTCCACCTGATTCAGTTCTGGGCAAAGATGCAGCTTCAGGAAATCCTGCACCACGAAATGGACGCTCTCCCCATGGTAGGCGAAGCTCCCGCAATCCCCGTGTTCGGTACCATGCTCCTGCAGCTCGCCTTCGAAAACTGTGGACTCCCGTGGTTTACATCATCGGCTTCATCGCTCTCTGGTTCCACATGAACCACGGTTTCTGGTCGATGTTCCACACTATCGGTTGGGACAACAACAAGTGGATCGAACGCCTCAAATGCATCGGCTGCTGGTGGACCTCCATCGTTATCGCTCTGTTCGTGGCTCAGGCTATCGTGTTCACCGTACAGGCTCACAACAAATTCTTCCTCACTAACGAAGACCTCCATGAACAGTATGCCGCTTACTGGGATGGTGAGGCTCAGAGCCTTATCGACGAATTCCAGGGCGGTGTAGCTAAGTCTATGCCTCAGGACGCCACTACTTTCGAACAGCAGATGGCTGCTCAGAAGTATGTTGCTGAAAATGGTGAAGCTTTTGCCAACAAGGCCGATGCCATTGCAAAATACGCCAAAATTCAGGCTCCCGCTGCCCGCGGTCAGTATCTGGCCCAGATGGAGCAGTTCGCCGGATTCCTCCACCAGCAGGCTAAGGCTGCTCAGGCTGCCAACGCCAACCAGGAGGCGCAGAATACTAATCCCGAAAACTAATTACCACTCAGAGATATGGCAACAAATTACAACCTCGAGGGGATGATCGACTCCAGCCCCATCATGAAGGATTTCGCCGATATCGAATCCTCAAAACTCCCCGAGTATCAGATCGATTCTAAGATTCCCGAAGGTCCTATCGCTGAAAAGTGGACCAACTATAAAGCTCACCAGAAGCTCGTTAATCCCGCCAACAAGCGTCACCTCGACATCATCGTCGTTGGTACCGGTCTGGCAGGTGCTTCGGCCGCCTCAACTCTGGGCGAACTGGGCTTCAACGTGTATAACTTCTGCATTCAGGACTCTCCCCGCCGCGCTCACTCTATCGCTGCTCAGGGTGGTATCAATGCTGCAAAGAACTATCAGAACGACGGTGACTCCGTTTACCGCCTCTTCTACGACACCGTTAAGGGTGGCGACTTCCGCTCTCGCGAAGCAAACGTTTACCGCCTGGCTGAAGTGTCCAACAACATCATCGACCAGTGCGTTCAGCAGGGTGTGCCCTTCGCTCGCGAATACGGCGGCCTGCTGGCAAACCGCTCCTTCGGTGGTGCTCAGGTAAGCCGTACTTTCTACGCTAAAGGCCAGACCGGTCAGCAGCTCCTCCTGGGTGCTTACTCATCCCTCAACCGCCAGATTCAGAAGGGCACCGTGCGCTCTTTCAACCGCCGCGAAATGCTCGACCTGGTCATCATCGACGGTCGCGCCCGCGGTATCATTGTCCGCAACCTCATCACCGGTGAAATCGAACGCTACGCCGCTCACGCCGTTGTACTCGCTACCGGTGGCTACGGCCGTGCTTTCTTCCTGAGCACCAACGCTATGGGCTGCAACGGCTCCGCCGCCGTTCAGGCTTTCAAGAAGGGTGCATACCTGGCAAACCTCGCCTTCACTCAGATTCACCCCACCTGTATCCCCGTTCACGGCGAAGATCAGTCCAAGCTCACGCTGATGTCTGAATCGCTCCGTAACGACGGTCGTATCTGGGTACCTGCAAAGAAGGAAGATGCCGAAGCTATCCGCGCCGGCAAGAAGAAACCTACCGACATCCCCGACGAAGACCGCGACTTCTACCTCGAACGCCGCTATCCCGCTTTCGGTAACCTCTGCCCCCGCGACATCGCTTCCCGTGCCGCTAAGGAACGCTGCGACGCAGGATATGGCGTAGGTACCGGCAACGCCGTTTACCTCGACTTCAAGTACGCTATCGAACGCCTCGGCGAAGACGTGGTTCGCGACCGCTACGGAAACCTCTTCGATATGTATCAGATGATTTCCGATGACAACCCCTACGA
>JAAVGX010000075.1 GCA_014800065.1 Bacteroidales bacterium
ACAAAGACCCTTTGGCATACATCAATGTAATGACCAAACTCCATCAGTTCAGCGACAATCTCTATGGAACAGATTTCACTGAGTTAAAGAACTACCTTGCCGCCTGCAATGCATACGAAGAACCCTCGCAAGCGAAATTGCAAATTATTCAGAGATCAATAAAATGGTAAGTAAAGGCCTAATAGTTTGCCTACCCTCCCTCATCGCTCGGAAGGGCAATGAGGGTGTAATTTCAGATGGGTTTCGTAATTTTTCGTGGTTTTTTAAGAATTACCCCCGAATAAGACCTTGATGGTCCTTCGGGGGTTAATTGTAAGGTTGCGATAAGGTTATGACTCCGGCAACCGCGTATTTCTAAATCAGAGTCCTACAGCCGCGTAGAGTGCAATCAGAGCGGTCTCGGAGTTGAAGCGAGCATCGATGAAAGCAGTGCGGAGGGCAATCTGGGTCTGCAGCATCTCACGGTACTCCATCAGAGAGATGTCGCCGTGGCTGTATAGTTCGCGGTAACGGGTCAGAGTCGCCTCCGATTCCTCCACAATATTATCGGCATATTGCTGAGCCACCTCTACGGCACGGCGATAGTTGAACCAGGCTGCGGCCACTTCACGCCGGACTTGAGCCACGGCATCGGTATATTCGATTTGAGCCTGCTCCACCTTGAGGGTTGCCGCTTTCACAGCACCCTTGTTGGAGTTGGAGAACTTCAACGGAATACCTACACCCACAGTCATACCGGAGAATCGCGGAGCCGGGGCCAGTTCGTTGCGCACTTCGGTGTTGTAATTGTAACCCAGGGCGAGGTCGAATTCCATGTTTCGCTCTTTCTTTTCAACGGTGAGGGCGCGTTGGGCAACCTCCACGTTTTTCAAAGCCGCCTGCAGGTCGGCTCGGCGTTCTACGGCAGTCTCCTCCATCGTGGCCGGGTCAATGTCGTTGAGAGTGGGCAGATTGTCGGAGGTGGGCACACACAGAGTGTCGGTTGAAGTGATACCGGCGAAGCTGTTGAGGGTGAGCAGTGCAGAGAAGTAGTCGCTTTTGGCGGAAGCCTCGTCTGCCTGAGCCAATCGGGCATCGATAGCAGTCT
The DNA here is from genome assembly GCA_014800065.1 of Bacteroidales bacterium. Next base: position 1,088 of record JAAVGX010000075.1, read on the forward strand.
GGAGGGCTGTAGCCTCGCCGAGGTCGCCTAAGGCGAGTCGCAGACTGTCACCTCGGGCCACATCTTGGGCAAGAGTCGCCAGTTCGGAAGCCATTTGCAGCATACGGGCGGCCTTTTGCGCCTCGCAGTAAGCCGTGAGGGCTTCACACCGCAGATTTCGGAGAAAATCGTTGAGGAGGGCCTTCTGAAGCTCTTTTTCGCTGCGAGCCAGGTTTACACGCGCCCCACGTTTACCGGGTGCCCATGTGTAGCCCAACTCGGCGCTGACGCTTCGACCCATCTGCATCCGATGGTCATCGTTGTCGGCATATTCAACCGACAGGGTAGGGTCGGTGAAAATTCGGGCGGCCTCCTCATCGGCCGAGGAAATATCGAGGTTCAGCTTTTCGCAGGCCAACCCCAGGTTGGATGCCAGCACTTTGGCCAGATATTCGTCCATGGAGAGCTCGATGTTATGAGCCCCCATGACACCAAACCAAGTGGTTAGGAATATGATGGTTGAAAGAAACGTTCTCATGTCAGTTCTTTGTGTATCGGCGTTCCACAATATAGTAGAATACCGGGAGGATATATAGAGTGATGATGGTGGAGAAAAGGAGGCCGTATACAATTACCGTGGCCAGCGGACGCTGCACGTCCGACCCGATACCGGTAGAGAGGGAAGCGGGCAGCAGGCCGAGGATAGCCACCGATGCGGTCATGATGATTGGACGGAAACGGTGGCGAGCCCCATCCACCACAATGTCGCGGAGGTTGCTGATACTCTGCCCGCGCAGGTCGTTGATATGCGAAAGCATAATCACCCCATTCTGTATGGCCACGCCGATCAGGGCAATGAATCCGATAGCTGATGACACATTGAGAGTCATCGACCTCACATTCAGTGCGAGCATACCGCCGCACACAGCCAGAGGGATTACACACAGCAGGAGTGCCGCCTGCCGGATATGGCCCAGCGCAATGATAAGGAGGATGAACATGATTGCCAGCGCAAGGGGAATGACCACCGCCAGACGTGAATAGGCGCGGGATTGATTTTCGAATTGACCGCCCCATTCAAGCTGAATGGCAGTGGGGTCGAAGTCCGTTTGGGCTGAAATTCTACGGTCCGCCTCCGCCAGGAACGACGACAGGTCGGCTCCGCGGAGATTGACACGCACCGTGAGGTGACGGCGGTTCTGTTCGCGTGTAATTGTGCTTGCGCCCGTGGTTAGTTTAATGTCGGCCACCTGCGCCAACGGTATCCGGGCACCATCGGGTGTGGCCAGGGTCAGCGAGCCGATTTTTTCCGGGGTGTCGCGGTATTTTGAATTGTATTGGCAGATGATGTCGTAGGTCTTGCTGTCCACGAACAGTTGTCCTACAGCCTTTCCACCGATAGCCACTTCGATGAGGTCGGTAACATCGGCCACGTTCAGGCCGTACTGAGCAATTTTTTCGCGGTCCACCACCACCTGCAGCTGTGGCAGCGGAGGTTCCTGATCCACAGCCACGTCGGCTGCTCCGGGAATGTCCTTGAGCACCTCAGCGATGTTCTCGGCTAAATGTCGCGTTTCGCTCAGATTGTCGCCATAAATCTTGAGCGCCAGATCGCTGTGAGCGCCGGCCACCTGGTCCATCACCATATCGATGATAGGTTGGGAGAAGCCCACGGAGATGCCGGGGATGAGGCTCAGACGTTCGTTCATGGCCTCGATTAGTTCGGCTTTGGTGCGTCCGCTCTCCCAGGTATTGTATGGCCGTAGACCCACGCCACATTCCACATGCGACAGGGAGAAGGCCTCCGCGCCCTCGTCATCGCGTCCTACCTGAGTGAGCACATAGGACACCTCGTCGAATTCGCCGAGGGCATTTCGGATTTCATTGCCCATCTCGGTGGAGCGTTCCAGCGAGATGCCCGGGGGCAGTTGCACCTGCACCCAGATAGAACCCTCATCGAGTGGGGGGAGAAAATCCTTGCCCACGGTAATGGAGAAAATCACGGCACCGGCAACAATTAGCGCCAGGGGCAGAGTCAGAGCCTTTGGCTTGCGCACCAGATATGAAATTTGCGAGGTGTATTTATCCGTGAGCCATTCAACAACCCTGTTGGGCTTGATTTTCATTGGTTTACGGTAGGCCAGATATGCCAGACCGGGGATAAAGAACATCGCCACGCACAGGGCCCCCACCAGCGCATAGCCGATGGTGAAGGCCATGGGAGTGAACATCTTGCGCTCGATGTGCTCGAAGGCGAACAGTGGCAGATAGGCCGTGATGATGATGAGGGTGGAAAAGAGGATGGGACGCCCAACCGCGGCGGCGCGTTTTACAATGTCGCCTTCATTCAGGGGCTCGTCGGGGTTGCTCTCGCGCTTTTTGAGGATGGTTTCCATCATCACTATGGCGCCGTCCACCAGAATACCGAAGTCGATGGCACCTAACGAAAGCAGATTGGCCGGGATGTCGGTAATCTTCATAAGCACAAAGGCTATCAACAGCGAGAACGGGATTGTGATTGCCACCAGGAGCGCACCGCGCCAGTTGCCCAGAAAGAGAATCAGCACCAAAAGCACCAGCAACATACCCTCCAGCAGAGTGTGAGTGACAGTGTTGAGGGTGGTGTTTACCAACTCGGTACGGTCCATGAAGGGGCGGATTCGCACACCTTCGGGGAGCATCCCGTTGTTCAGTTCGTCCACGGCACTTTTCACTTGAACAAGTACCTCCGAAGGATTCTGATTACGCAGCATCTGCACAATACCTTCAACGCAGTCGCTGTTGTCGTGCCCGTCGGCCCGGAAGCCGAATACACCTTTTCGCTCAAGATTTCCGTACTTTACCTTTCCGAGGTCGTTCAGGAATACGGGTACCCCCTTCTCGGTTTTTACTACAATCCGACCCAAATCCTCGAGGGTCGATACCTGTCCGATACCGCGGACCACATAGCTGAGGTCGCCATGGGTGAGCATACTGCCTCCGGCGGCCAGATTGTTCTGTTCGATTTTTTCGGTAACATCGGCGAGCGACACCCCGTAGAGTTCCATCTTCACGGGGTCCAGCTCAATCTGGTACTGAGTGGTTATACCTCCGTAGTTGCTCACATCGGCCACTCCCACCACCTGTTTCAGACGCGGAATCACCACCCACTTGTGCAGGTCGGTGAGTTCGCGCAGGGTCTGGTGGTCGCCCTCCAGCACATAGCGGAAAATCTCGCCTGTGGGCGAGGTGAGGGGATTCAGTTCGGGTACGGCGCCATAAGGCAGCTCCACCTCGGTGAGCCTTGCCTGTACTTGCTGGCGCGCCCAATAGTCGTCCACCCCGTCGGCGAACACGATAATGACCGTGCTCAGGCCGAATGTATTCTTACTGCGCATAACCTTCATGGAAGGCATGCCGTTGATAGCTCTTTCGATGGGTATACTGATCTGCTGCTCAATTTCCTCGGCTGCCAGACCGGGAACTTGTGTTACGACCTGAACGGTGGTGTCGGCAATATCAGGATAAGCGTCGATGGCCAGACGTGTCCAGCAGAAATACCCGATAACTCCGACAAGCACGAAGATGGCGAACACGAGGCCTCGCCTGTGTATCGCCTTGGACATGAGTCGCTTCATGGCTTAATACTCAATAAAGTAGAACGCTCCTTTAACCAGAATCCGGTCGCCGGCTTTAAGCCCCTTTCGCACGGGCACCATGCCGTCGGCCTCTCCATCAGTGACCACCGGAACCTTTCGGAAGCTGCGGTCGCCCTCCACCATAACCACATATGCTGTGTTTTCGTCCTGGAGTATGGCTGCGGCGGGTACCAGCAGGGCTTCCGTGGGAGCGTCGGTAACTCTGACTGTTCCGAACATATTGGGTTTGAGGAGCCCGTTGCGATTGTCGCATTCCACCACCAGTTCGGCCGAGCGACTGTCGGCATCAAGGATGTCGCTCACATATTCGATTCGTCCTGTAATTATGGTGTCGGGCATAGCCACGTGTTCAATTTCCACCTTTTCGCAGCGGCTTACCAGAGCGAGGTCTTTTTCCTTGACGTTAGCCACAACCCACACCTTTTCCAGGTTGGCAATTTCAAGCAGCGGCTCCTCATCTTCCTTGACATATTGGCCGGGCACGATGTTGTCGGTAACAACCTTTCCCGCTATGGGAGAGTAGATGGTGAGAGGCTGGCCCATGCGTATATTTGCGGGATTCACACCGAAAACCTCGATGGCTGCCGCGGCTTGAGCGGCGGCCTGGCGCTTGATTTCAACCTCCATGCGGGCTTCCTCCACTTCGCTTTGAGAGCCCACGCGACTTTCGAACAGGCGTTCGCGGCGACTGAGAGTGCGTTCGGCCTGTGCCAATTCCTCACGCGCTTCCAGAAGGGCGCGGCAGCGGTCGGCATAGTCGGCGGAATTGATAGTGAACAGTGGGGTGCCCTTGGCAACTTTCTGACCCGGACGTACGTTGGTGGAGGCGATTACGCCGGTAAACGGCACACGAATCTGCACAAAGGCGCTGGGAAGTGCCCGTACCTGACCCGAGGTGCTGAATGAGGGGGTGTAGGAGCGCTGCTCCACAGTGCCGGTTTCGATGTAGTTGAGCAGGGGAGAATTTTCCGATAGGGTGATGATTCCGTTGGCTACGGTAACACCGCTTTCCGGCGCTGATGCCTCCTTATGGCTGCACGCGCTCAGTGATGCCAGCAGAAGGCCGGCAAGTATTGCTTTTTTCATTTTATTCGAAATGGGATAATGTGAATGGATGCATCGGCGGAGACCAATGCATATGGGATTCTCTGTTTGCGATTAAAATGAAAAAGGAGGCCCCCGCAGGGCATTGCATACATGAATACCTAAGGCTTCGTGGCCGGTGGGACGCTGCCGTAGCACTGAAATGACCCGCCGGTAGCACATGGTTATAATCCCAGGGCCGATACTCGTGATCAATATGATGCTCAGCAACGAAATTGCCTGACACTCAGACTGGTCGTGCCCGTGATTCGCCGATGGCCAATAGGGGTGGGAGTGCGTCACCGTGCCCCAGAAGAAGGTGTGCGTATGCACAAAGAGGGTGGTCTCGCAATAATATGTTGCGAACAAAGCTACCAGCAGGGCAGCCAGCACTCTATGGACACGCTTTACCATTTCGGCCACAAAGATAATCAAAATTCCAATTTTTATTAGTATCTTTGTACGCATAAAGCGTAAAACATGGCAGATTTATTCGAAAATAACAACGATATGGAGCTCGACAACGGGCTCAACACCGGTACCGCCGACTATACCGAGGACAATATCCGGTCGCTCGACTGGAAGACCCACATCCAGCGGCGCCCGGGTATGTACATCGGCAAGTTGGGCGACGGCTCCTCGTCCGACGATGGTATCTATGTCCTCCTTAAAGAGGTGCTGGACAATTCCATCGACGAGTACATGATGGGCTTCGGGCGTCGAATCGAAGTGAACGTCGACGAGAAGTCGGCCTCCATCCGCGACTTCGGTCGAGGTATACCCCTGGGCTCGGTGGTCGATGTCGTTTCCAAGATGAACACCGGCGGTAAATACGACTCGGCGGCTTTCAAGAAATCAGTCGGCCTCAACGGTGTCGGACTAAAGGCCGTCAATGCTCTGTCAACCGACTTCGAGGTCTGCGCCTTCCGCGAGGGCAAGTGCAAGCGTGCACGCTTCAGCATGGCGGAGCTGATCGAGGAATCTGACCTTGAGGATACCGACGAGCCCAACGGAACTTTGGTGCGATTCACCCCATCAGCCGACATCTTCCGTGATTACGCCTTCCGCGAGGAGTTCATACTCCCCTTGGTGAAGAACTACACATTCCTCAATACAGGCCTCTCGGTGGTGCTCAATGGCAAGCGCTACTATTCCAAAGGCGGACTGGTGGACCTCTTGGACGATAATATGACCAAGGACCAGCAGCCCCTGTACCCCATAATCCACCTCAAAGGCGACGACATCGAGGTGGCAATAACCCATGTGAACCAGTACGGCGAGGAGTACTACTCCTTCGTAAACGGCCAGCACACAACCCAGGGCGGTACTCACCTGAGTGCATTCAAGGAAGCTGTATCGCGCACAATCAAAGATTATTTCGCCAAGAATTTTGAATATACCGACATACGAAACGGTATGGTGGCGGCAATAGCCATCAAGGTGGAGGAACCTCTGTTTGAATCCCAGACCAAAACACGCCTGGGCAGCCGCGAGATGAGCCCCGACGGTGTCACCATCGCCAAGTTCGTGGGCGACTTCCTGCGCAAGGAGCTCGACAACTACCTCCACCGCAACCTCGATGTGGCCGATGTGATTCTGAAAAAGGTACAGGACAACGAACGCGACCGCAAAGCAATGGCCGGCGTCACAAAAAAGGCGCGCGAAACGGCCAAGAAAGTCAACCTCTACAACAAGAAGCTCAACGACTGCCGGGTGCACCTCAACGACACCCGCGGCGATGAGGACAAGAAGCTCTGCAGCTCTATATTCATCACCGAGGGCGACTCCGCCGGCGGTTCCATCGAGAAAGTGCGCGATGTGGCCACTCAAGCCGTGTTCAAACTCCGTGGCAAGCCGCTCAACAGCTTCGAGGCATCCAAGAAGGATATATACTCCAACGAAGAACTCACCCTCCTCCAGGCTGCCCTCAACATCGAAGACGGCCTGGACGGGCTGCGATATAATAAGGTAATCATAGCCACCGATGCCGATGTGGACGGCATGCACATACGCCTGCTGATGCTCACTTTCTTCCTCCAGTTCTACCCCGACCTTATCAAGAAAGGCCATGTGTATGTGCTCCAGACACCCCTCTTCCGCGTGCGGAACAGCAAAACAGCCCGCCGCTCCAATCGCCCCAAAAAGGGTGAGAAGGCTGCCGACGACACTGTCTACTGCTACTCCGACAACGAACGCGTGGAGGCCATCAAACGATTCGGCGCCAATGCGGAGATTACTCGATTCAAAGGCCTCGGGGAAATTTCCCCCGACGAATTCCGTGGATTCATCGGCCCCGATATGCGCCTCGACCGTGTGAGCCTCCGACGCGATGACTCTATCAATGATGTCCTCACCTTCTACATGGGTAAGAACACCATGGAGCGACAGAACTTCATCATTGACAACCTGATAGTTGAAGATGACTCCCACAACGACCAAATCTGAACCCCGGCGAGCGCTATTCCCGGGCTCGTTCCGCCCGTTCACCAAGGGCCACTACGACATCGCCCTCCGCGCCCTGGAACTCTTCGACGAGCTGGTGATAGGCGTAGGCTTCAACATTGCCAAGGGCGATTTCGACGCCGATGAACGGATTGAACCCATAAGGCGTTTATTTGAGAACGACCCTCGAGTGCGCGTTGAGCCTTACAGCACGCTCACGGCTGATTTCGCCGCTGCAATCGGCGCTTGTGCCATTGTGCGTGGCATAAGGTCGGTGAAGGATTTCGAGTACGAGCGCGATATGGCCGACATTAACGCACGAGTGGCACCGGTGGAAACTGTGTTGCTCTTCGCACGTCCCGAATTTGCTGCAATTTCATCTTCGGTGGTGCGTGAACTGGCTGCCTACGGACATGATGTGACTCCCTTCCTCCCTCAATCGCATAAATTTGAAAATTAACTACCCTAAACTCCATAAATGAAACATACACTCCTCTCTCTCCTATTGTTCGCCTGTACAGTTTTTGCGGGCAATGCCCAATTCAACGACGCCTTCACGCCCGACCGAAAACTGGCTACCGCTCATGCCATTATCGACCGCTACTACGTGGAGGACGTGGACAACGATAGCATCGTAAGCGAGGCTATCATTGCCATGCTCAAAACTCTCGACCCCCATTCGGCCTACACATCGGCTTCCGAAACCAAGGAATTCACCGAGCCTCTCGACGGTAAGTTCAGCGGTATAGGCATACAGTTCAATATGCTCGAAGACACCGTATATGTGATTCAGACAATTCCCGGAGGACCCTCGCAGAAAGTCGGAATTATGGCCGGCGACCGAATCGTGGCCGCCAACGACACCGTGCTGGCCGGTCAGAAAATGCCGAATACCAAGGTGATGAAGTACTTGCGTGGCCCCAAGGGCTCCGAGGTGAATCTGAAAGTGAAACGTGGCGAAGAGCTTATCGACTTTTTGGTGACTCGCGATGATATTCCCCTCTACAGTATCGACGAAACGTTCATGGCCGACCCAACCACCGGATATGTGCGCATAACACGCTTCGGCGAGGACACCCCCAATGAATTCCGTCGTGCATTGGTGAAGCTGCAGGAGCAAGGCATGGAGAACCTGATTCTCGACCTCAGCGGAAATGGAGGCGGATACCTCGGGGCAGCTTTCCAGATTGCATCCGAATTCCTCCCCAAAGGCACCCCTGTGGTAAGTACTGCCGGACGTCGGTCCCCGGCGCAGGAGTATCGAACCGAGGATAACGGCCTTTTCCCGAAAGGTCGCCTGGTGGTGATTACCGACCAGACTTCAGCATCCGCTTCCGAAATCCTTTCGGGCGCCATACAGGACAACGACCGCGGGGTAGTCGTAGGTCGTCGAACATTCGGAAAAGGACTGGTACAACGACCCTTCCCATTCCCCGACGGCTCCATGATTCGACTCACAGTCTCACGCTATTATACTCCCTCGGGCCGATGCATCCAGAAACACTACGACAAGGGCCACACCGAGGAGTACCAGATGGAATTGCTCAACCGCTATGAGAGCGGAGAACTCTGGCACGCCGACAGCATTCAGCGCGACCCCAAAGAACTCTACCACACACTCAACAACAAACGACCGGTCTATGGCGGCGGTGGCATAATCCCCGATGTTTTCGTGCCCGTGGACACTTCCGCCTACTCTCCATACTATCGCGACCTCATTGCAAAAGGCGTACTCAATAAAACGGTCATAAAGTACGTGGAAAATAACCGCGCCGAACTCACAGCCAAATATCCTACCGACAACGACTTCCAGCTCCACTTCGACGTGCCTCAGCAACTTGTGCAGAACCTCATTGATGCCGGTACGGCGGCCGGAATTGAATTCAACGCCGACCAGTGGGATCGCTCCAAAGTTGTGGTCACAGCAATTATGAAGGGACTTATGGCACGGGATTTGTACTCCGACGGTAGCTACTATCGCCCCTTGAGCAAACTAAATCATGAATTTAACAAGGCTTTGGAAATTATAAACGACCCCGAGGCCTACAACAAAATATTAAACCCCTCACAGCCATGACATTTGCACAGAACGCTTATCGCATTTTCGAAGAATCCGTTCGCAACTATCATATCGACGATGATGTCGACGCACCCTCTCGCCGTCCCTATGCCGACGGAACTCTCGAGGCAGTGCTGTACGACAAAAACCACATCGATGCCGTGCAGTGGCATCTCGAAGATATTATCCGCGACCCTAATATCGACCCCGTGGCAGCTCTGGCGCTAAAACGCAGAATCGACCGCTCCAATCAGGACCGCACCGACATGGTGGAAGAACTGGATACATACTTCCGGAATAAATTCGCCTCGGTGGTAACCGAACCCGATGCAACTATCAACACCGAAAGCCCCGCTTGGGCATTCGACCGCCTGTCAATCCTCGCACTCAAAATTTACCATATGGAGGCCGAGGTGGCTCGTGAGGACGCTACTCCCGAGCATCGCGCAAAATGTGCCGCCAAATTGGCCGTACTGAAAGAGCAGCAGGCCGACCTTACCGCCGCTATCGACACTCTCCTGGACGACATGGCCGCCGGGCGAAAGTTCATGAAAGTGTACCGTCAGATGAAGATGTACAACGACGTGGACACAAACCCCGTCCTATATGCCCAACAAAAATAACACAAATGTACGGATGCACGGAAGGCCAAAAATGTACGGACGCACGTTCGGTGCGTCCTTTTGACCCGCAAACGCTAAATACGTCCTTTTGACCCGCAAACGCCAAACACGACCTTCTGACTCGCAAACGCCAATGTCCTCCGCACCAAAACCATATTTCCGCAAAAGCCCGCGTGCAAAATTTCACGACTACTCGGGTGGTGTGTACTTCGTGACCATATGTACCGATAGTATGAAATATGATTTTGGGAGAATTGAAAATGCCACAATGCATTTTACCGACTTAGGCAAACAATGTTTTTCCAGTCTTAGTGATCTCGAAAGACATTATTCGTATATAGAAGTGCCCGTTTTTACTGTGATGCCCAATCATATTCACGCCATTATTTGCATCAACAACAATACTCCATTGACCATAAACCA
>JAAVGX010000076.1 GCA_014800065.1 Bacteroidales bacterium
GCAACACCGCGCAAGCGGTACTTTGTCTTTGGCACCGAGCTTCAGCTCGGACTATACAAAGAGAGTAAATCCGGATAGCGCCTGTCTAAGCTCCCGAGCAGAGGCTCAGGGGAACACTGCGGCAAAGAGAACATTGACATTTTGGAAAAACCACCCTCCTTTAAAAGCCGGCAGCAAAACCACCGCAAGCCACAAAAGCCCGGAGGTCTCGGAAAGGTTGTACAACCCCCTAAAAACCGGCAAAGAAAAATGTACGGACGCACGTTCGGTGCGTCCTTTTGATACGCTAACGTAACTCGCTAAAAACCAGCAAATTGTAGTGACATCGCTCCGCGATGTCTCCAAAGCAAAACCACCACCGCGCAAGCGTTGCTAAATACTATTTAGGTTCCCGTTTTCGGATTTTTTCTTTGCCTCGTACTCTGCGAGTGCTTGAACAGCTGGGACAACACGCGGTTGGCCGTTTTCGTCGGCGAAGACCATATCTTGCCCCAAAGCGGCTTTCCTGCGCAATAGGTTCTCAAAGGATTTTTTGAGCCCCGCGCAAATCTTTTCTGCTAACTCTTCTTTTTCCTCTTCAGACATGACGCTTTTATTTTTGTGAATAATGTGCTGTTTATTTTCGTATTATTTTTCGCAATTAAGATGGTGTCATCCACATTGTCGAAAAACATCCAGCTATCTACTATTGGTGCAAAAATAGTGAAAAAGTTTTCCAATCCTGACCAATAACGGCGAATGATAGTTTCAGTAGGTATATTATGACCTCCTTCACTAACACGTTTCGCTACTCTTCTTATGGCCATTTCAGGAGAGGATAGCCAAAAGAACAATAAAATTACTTGGTAGTCGGCGCAGTGAGCTCTTTTGATTAGGGAAGTATAGCTACGCGTGGCAAGGGTTGTTTCTATTGCGAATGTTTTGTGCTCGAGTAGCAATTCGTCAATGCGTTTGAGCATCAATTTCCCGGCGGCTATGGCAACTGATTCGGGGTTAAAGGGTGATAGTCCTCGTGCTATTTCATCTGCATTGACAAACTCTTTACAATCTAATAAATCCGGAAGAACCGAAAATGAAGCCGTTGTTTTTCCGGCTCCGTTGCATCCGGCTATGATGTAGAGTTTGGGCATAATAGGTTGATTGTGGATTTTGTTATGCGTAACTTTGAGGATATCTACTGATGCAAAGATACATAATTTTTCTGAATCAGTGAGAGAAATATAAAAATTTTGTGATAATTAATTTTGTGGTATGAGCTTTTGTGAGTAACTTTGCAAGGCGTCAAACTAACGCACACAATTATTTAACTTTCGAAAGATAACAATTTACTGTCAAACTTTAGGTTGAGTCTTCGATACCTAAACTAATTACCTAATAATCAATCATGTTGGAGAAAACCAATGTAAAAACCCTTGACAAGGTTGTTGTTCGCTTTTCTGGCGATTCCGGCGACGGAATGCAGTTGGCCGGCAACATTTTCACCAATGTATCGGCGGGCCTCGGTAACCAGGTGTCCACTTTCCCCGACTACCCCGCGGAAATTCGTGCACCCCAGGGATCTCTCAGCGGTGTGTCCGGTTTCCAGGTCAGCGTCGGAACCGGTGTTCACACTCCCGGCGACCTTTGCGACGTACTCGTGGCTATGAACGCCGCCGCGCTTAAGACCAACCATAAGTTCCTCAAACCCGGTGGGGTGATGATCGTGGATATTGATTCATTCCGCGAATCAGACCTCAAAAAGGCCCAGTATGCAACTGATAAGCCTTTCGAAGAACTGCCTCTCAACGGACAAGTGGTAGAAGTACCCATCACTCAGTTGACTAAAGCTGCACTCGAAGGCAGTGGCATGGATGCAAAAAGCGTTCTCAAATGCCGAAATATTTTCGCCCTCGGACTCGTATGCTGGTTGTTCGACCGTCCACTCGAAGCTGCTCTGGCACACCTCAAAACCAAATTCGCCAAAAAGCCCGCTGTATATGAGGCCAATGCCAAGGTTCTTCAGGCTGGCTTTGACTACGGTCACAATATCCACGCTTCTGTAAGCACTTACAAAATCGAAACAGAAGATCCCCGTCCCGGCATCTACACCGATATCAACGGTAACACCGCCACGGCTTGGGGCCTTATAATGGCATCCGAAAAGTGCGGTCGTCCCCTCTTCCTCGGTTCATACCCCATCACTCCCGCAACCGACATCCTCCACGAACTTGCCAAGCGCAAGGACCTCGGAGTAAAGGCTTGCCAGATGGAAGACGAAATTGCCGGAGTTTGCTCTGCTATCGGAGCTTCTTTTGCCGGTAACCTCGCCGTAACCTCCACCTCAGGTCCCGGTCTCGCGCTCAAGAGCGAAGGCATCGGTCTGGCTGTGATTGCAGAACTCCCGCTGGTGGTTATCGACGTGCAGCGCGGTGGCCCCTCAACCGGTCTGCCAACCAAAACCGAACAGACCGACCTCATGCAAGCTCTTTACGGACGTAACGGTGAATCGCCCCTCGCTGTGGTAGCTCCCGCTACACCTACCGACTGCTTCACAATGGCTTTCGAAGCTTGCCGTATCGCGGTAGAACACAGCACTCCCGTAATCATGCTCAGCGACGCTTTCATCGGAAACGGATCATCCGCTTGGCGTGTACCCGAAGCTGACGAATTCCCCGCTATCAAAACTCCCGATGTGCCTGCGGAACTCCTCCAAAACGGCACTTGGAAACCATATCTCCGTCGCGAAAACCTCGGCCGCTACTGGCCCGTCGGAGGTACTGAAGGAGCTACACACCGCCTCGGTGGTCTTGAAAAAGACGCAAACACCGGCGCTATTTCCACCGACGGCGCTAACCACGAAAAGATGGTCGAACTCCGTCGCGAAAAAATTGCTCGTATCGCCAACGATATCCCCGAACTCGGCGTGATGGGAAATCCCGATGCCGACACTATTCTCGTGGGTTGGGGTGGTACTTACGGACACCTCCGCACTGCCGCCGAAGAACTCAATGCCGAAGGACACAAAATCGCTTTTGCTCATTTCCGCTACATTAACCCCATGCCCGCAAATGCCGGCGACGTACTTCGCCGATACAAAAAGGTTATCGTTGCAGAACTGAACACCGGTATGTTTGCCGACTGGCTCCAGTGCCACTTCACCGACCTCAACATCAAGCGTATCAACAAAGTGCAGGGCCAGCCCTTCGCAGTTAGCGAAGTGAAGGAACGCACCCTCAAATTAATGGAGGAATAAAAAATGGAAGAACAGAATCCCCAATATATGCCCGCCGACTTCAAGAGCGAGCAGGCCGTGCGTTGGTGCCCCGGCTGTGGCGACCATGCAATCCTCAACACTCTCCACAAAGCCATGGCAACCCTGGGAATACCTCCCTACAAAACCGCTGTAATATCCGGTATCGGTTGCTCTTCGCGTCTGCCTTACTACATGAACACCTACGGGTTCCACACAATCCACGGACGCGCTGCCGCTATCGCTACAGGCTACAAGGTGGCTAATCCCGAAATGACTGTATGGCAGATTTCCGGCGATGGCGACGGTCTCGCTATCGGTGGTAACCACTTCATCCACGCCGTACGCCGTAACGTGAACATAAACATTGTCCTGTTCAACAACAAAATCTACGGCCTCACTAAGGGACAGTACTCTCCGACAAGCGACCGCGGTTTCGTTTCAAAATCAAGCCCTTACGGCACTACCGAAGACCCATTCATCCCCGCCGAACTCGTATTCGGAGCCCGTGGCAACTTCTTCGCTCGCTCAATTGATGTCGAACTCGCAACTTCTCAGGAAGTGATGGTGGCTGCGGCCAAACATCAGGGCACATCTGTTGTCGAAATCCTCCAGAACTGCGTAATCTTCAACAACGGTATCCACAACGCCATCACCGACCGCGAAGTTCGCGCCGACAAGACTATCCACCTCCGCCAGGGCGAAAAAATGCTCTTCGGCAAGAACATGGATAAGGGTCTGGTTCAGGACGGATTCCTCCTCAAGGCCGTTACAGTTGGCCAAGACGGCTACACCATTGATGACGTCCTGGTTCACGACGCTCACACTCCCTCAAACTTCCTGCACCAGCAGCTGGCAATGATGGACGGCAAGGAACTCCCTCTGGCCGTGGGCGTTATCCGCGATGTGGAAGCTCCCGTTTACGATCAGGCTGTCTCCGAACAGGTCGAAACTGTCCGCGCAAAAAAGGCTTTCAAGTCCCTGCGCGATATGATTCTGGCCGGAAACACCTGGGAAGTTAAGTAGCATAAGTTTATAATCAGAGTACTCGGACGCCTCCGGGTACTCTGGAAATCCAAACCCGAATGCTCAACTGGCTTAAACGTTATTTTTCTCCAATCACCATAGGTGGCATAGTCATTATTGGCTATGTCATCTTTTCTGGTGATACCAGTATCGGTCGCAGCATCGAGCATGAAAGAACTATCGACAGCCTAACACACGTGCTGGAAGCCAATCGCGACACCATGCTTTACTATAAATCCCTCAACCAACGCCTGCAGTCCGACCCCTCACTCATGGAGCAGGTGGTGCGTGAGCAGTACGGCATGAAAAAAACAAATGAGGATGTGTTCACCTTTGAAGAATCAACCAAATGAAAAAGAGTCAAGGTCTTTACAATTTCATGAACAATGTATTGGCTGAGATTGGCCTGATACTTGTCTTTATCGCTACCGGTGCGCCGTTCTTCCTGGCGGACATCCGGTGGGCTATGGAAGCATACCCCTATGTCTACGCCGCCGGTGCTTTGTGCTGCCTGGTGGCTCGTTGCTTCGTGCCCTACCGCGGTTCGGACCTCCGCCTCAAACGGTGGTACAGAATTCAGCTTTGGAGCGCTATCATTTTCTGCGCTGGCGCGGTGTTCCTCTTCTGGCCCGACCAAACCGGGCGAGACTGGATTGCTTTCACTCTCGCTGGTGCTGTCCTCCAATTCATCGCCTCAGTGATGATTATTAAATACAGGAACAATCTCAAATGATAGTCAAATTGTCATAATGTCAAATTGGCAATTTGTTAAAATGACCAGAATGTTAAATTCCCACAAATAAATCCCTTAAAGATGGCCAAGAAAGTTGTTGAGACACCATTGATGAAGCAATATGCCGAGATGAAAACAAAGCATCCCGACGCGGTGCTTCTGTTCCGTGTCGGCGACTTTTACGAAACATTCTCCGACGATGCCATCACCACTTCCGAAATCCTCGGAATAACGCTCACCCGAAGGGCAAACGGCGCGGCTCAGTACGTCGAACTGGCCGGATTCCCGCACCATGCGCTGGACACCTACCTGCCCAAGCTCGTAAGAGCCGGTAAGCGTGTGGCTATCTGCGAACAGCTCGAGGACCCAAAGCTCACCAAGAAGCTCGTAAAAAGAGGTATAATCGAACTTGTAACACCGGGTGTGGCTCTCAACGATAATGTCCTCTCCCGAAAAGAGAACAACTTCCTGGCATGCGTACACTTCGGCAAGCAAGGCGTAGGTGTGGCTTTCCTCGACATCAGCACAGGGGAATTTCTCGCAGCGGAAGGCTCTGCGGAATATGTCGCCAAAACTTTGGGGAATATGGCTCCAAAGGAAATGCTGGTACAGCGCGGATTCAAAAAGCAAGCTTTGGAGCAATTCGAGCACACATACCCTACTTTCGAGCTCGAAGACTGGATTTTCACAACCACGGCAGCCGATGAGCGTCTGCGCAAGCAATTCGGAACTAATTCTCTGAAGGGCTTCGGCATCGAGCGCATGCCCCTGGCAATTATCGCCGCAGGAGCTATCCTCCACTACCTCGACCTCACTCAGCATACCCGTACAAGCCACATCACCTCCATCGCACGAATCGAAGAAGGTAAATATGTACGCCTTGACCGATTCACCATCCGAAATCTCGAACTCTTCAATCCTCTTGACCCGGAAGGACGCAGCCTCCTCAACGTAATCGACCGTACCGTCACGCCAATGGGTGCTCGACTCCTTCACCGCTGGCTACAACTCCCACTGCGCGACCCGGCCGCTATCAACGAGCGCCTCGACGTGGTGGAATACTTCTTCAAACATCCCGACCAGCGCACTGCCGTCGAAGACCTCCTCAAAACTGTCGGCGACCTCGAACGACTCGTATCCAAAGTGGCCGTTGATCGAATCGCCCCGCGCGAACTGCTCCAAATCCGAAATGCCCTCAAGGCTATCGAACCACTTCAGGATATATGCCGCAAGGCCTCCCTATCCACCCTCCGAGCCATAGGCGACCAGCTCAATCCATGCCCGATAATCCGCCGGAGAATCGAACAGGAAATAAAGGAGGACCCCGCTAACCGCGACGAATACATTGCCGACGGCGTTAACGAAGAGCTCGACCGTCTGCGCGAAATCCTATACCGCGGAAAAGATTTCCTGGCTAAAATGCAAGCCCGCGAAATTGAAAATACCGGAATTTCATCCCTGAAAATCGGATATAACAACGTTTTCGGCTACTACATCGAAGTCACCAACACGCATAAATCCAAGGTGCCCCCACAATGGGTGCGCAAGCAGACTCTGGTAAATGCCGAACGATACATCACCGAAGAACTCAAGGACTACGAGGAACAGATTCTCGGTGCCTCCGACCGCATAAAATCACTCCAGGAATCGCTCTACAAAGAACTGGTGGCTGCCGTGGCTCAGTATATTCCCGCACTGCAGCTCAACGCTTCTATGTTGGCCCGTTTGGACGTTCTAAACAGCTTTACCCGTGTCTCGGCCGAAAACCGCTACAACCGACCCGTGGTGGACGACTCCCTTGACCTGATTCTCACACAGGCTCGCCACCCGGTAATCGAAAAACAGCTGCCCGCAGGCGAACCTTACATCACCAACTCCGTAAACCTAAACAACGAAGGCACACAGATTATGATGATTACCGGTCCCAATATGTCCGGTAAATCCGCTCTCCTGCGCCAAACCGCTCTCAACGTGATTATGGCACAGATCGGGTGCTTCGTGGCTGCCGAAAGTGCCAAAATCGGCGTGGTGGACAAAATCTTTACACGCGTGGGCGCAAGCGATAACATATCCCTTGGAGAGTCTACATTCATGGTGGAGATGAACGAAGCTTCCGCAATCCTCAACAATATGAGCGCGCGCTCCCTCATCCTCTTCGATGAGCTCGGACGAGGTACATCCACCTACGACGGCATCTCCATCGCATGGGCAATCGTGGAACACATACACGAAACACCGGGACTGCACCCCAAAACGCTGTTCGCAACCCACTACCACGAGCTCAACGAGATGGAACAGAGCTACCCGCGCATCGTCAACTACAACGTCACCGTTAAGGAAATCGAAGGCAAAGTCGTGTTCCTGCGCAAACTCGAACGCGGTGGCAGCGAGCACAGCTTCGGTATCCATGTGGCCAAACTCGCCGGCATGCCCGCAAGCATCATCAGCCGTGCCGACGAAGTACTCCGGAGCCTCGAAGCAAAGAACCCCGGCGATGCCGACGCTCCAAGAGTGGATGTACCCCGCCGCGAAGTAGTCGACGGAATGCAACTCTCATTCTTCCAGCTCGACGACCCCGTACTGAGTCAGGTCCGCGACGAACTCCTCGACGTCGACATCAACAACCTCACACCCCTCCAGGCCCTCCAGAAACTCCACGACATCCGCAACATCCTAACCGCCAAACACGACTAACCTAATTAACTACGTTCAGAAATCTAATACTAAATTTTATAGATATAAATATGAGTGTGATAAAAACCATTCCTATTAAAGAACTTGACCGCCTGATGTCGGTCAGTCCCACTGCCAAAGAACGAGCAGTTGAACATGAAACATTTGTCATACCTGATTATCAGCGTGGTTATCGCTGGGAGGCCGACGTACATGTAGAAGCTCTTCTCAACGATATTCTTGCATTCTCTAAAATGCACAGAAGCAGTTCTGACCGTTATTGTCTTCAGCCGATAGTAGTTGCTCCGTCATCATTTATACCCGGTGCTTGGGAGGTAATTGACGGGCAACAACGACTCACTACAATTTATTTACTTATGCATGCCCTTGTTTCCAACGGAGAGTTCGGAATTTTCAACCTTTCTTTTGAAACAAGAGTAAAGAGTAATAAATTCATTGTAGAATTAGTCACGGAAGGAAAAGAAAATCACGATGACCCTGATTTTCATTATATGAGCGAGGCTTGGAAGAAAATTAATCAATGGATTGAAAAACAGAAAGCTTTAGATCCTGGTTTTAAATTTTCTTACTTAAACGTATTGATGAATCAGGTCAACATAATTTGGTATAATACTGAATCCGCTGACCGTGATGCAAACATTGATTTGTTCAATCACTTGAACATTGGCAAAATTCCATTGACCAATGCTGAGTTGGTGAAGGCCTTGATACTTACTAAGTTAAAAGGGCTCTATGAAGGAGCTGAATTATCACTGCGCCAAGCTGAAATTAATAATCAATGGTATCATATTGAGAATGAGCTGAGAAAACCTGCA
>JAAVGX010000077.1 GCA_014800065.1 Bacteroidales bacterium
CTTAAAACTCCTATGCAAGAGACTGTATAAAATTATCCGCCCCCGGGGGATGAATACCGGGGGCGAAAGAGTTGTTTTACAGATGACCGTGTTCCTTATTTAACATGATAATTCCTAAATCTATTTGCTATAGCTGCTGATAATTGTGCCATGCTTATTTCGGTCAATCATGTCGATTTCTCATCGACCAAACTAACATCATTAAGACACTGCAAAGGTAATACAGAACTTTTAATTATGCAAATATGCGAAATTCGGTTTTAAGGCACCCAAATTTCGCATATTGTTGATTACCAACAGAATAGCAAATTTTAAATTTAAGGATTATGTAAATATTTTTGTTTTATTTTTATGTTGTTAACATATATTTAGATTTCCAGCTTTCTGAGCTCCTTAGCGGCGTCGCTAAATGACAAATCCGGGCTGACGGGCACGATGGAGATATACGACCGCTTGAGCCAATATTCGTCGGTATCGGTAGCCTCGGGTTCCTCATCCACAAAGCGACCGGTGAGCCAATAGAAGGGATTTCCCTGCGGATCGAGATAGCGCACATACTCCTCGGACCAATGCCCCTTGGCAGCACGGCATATACGCACACCCTCGGGCTGAACCTTGGCGGGAATGTTCACATTAAGACACACACCGGCGGGCAACCCCTTTTCAAGCACCTCGGTAGCTATGGTCTTAATATAAGGAATGGCCATTGAGAAGTCGGCATTCATGGAATGATGCAGGAGTGAAAAACCTACAGAAGGAATTCCCACCATACATCCCTCCAGAACCGCACCCATTGTTCCCGAATAAGTGACTGCAGTACCTGAATTCGAACCATGGTTTATACCGGAAAAGAGAACTGTCGGACGTCGAGGCACAATGGCATGGAGGGCAAGTTTTACACAATCCACAGGAGTGCCGTTGACGGTGAAGAAGCGCACACCATCAATATCCGATTCTTTTTCGGATATTCGGAGAGGAGTGCCGATAGTGAGAGCGGCCGACTGCCCCGATCGTGGATCTGTAGGCGAAACCACATACACATCGCCAAGATGACACACAGCTTCAGCCAAACGGTGAATGCCGGGAGCTGCGTAGCCGTCGTCGTTGGTGATAAGAATGAGTGGACGGGTGGTAATTTCTTCTTTGGGGGTGTTTTCTGTAGCCATAACGAGATGAATGTTAATATGTTAGTATTTATTCTGAAACAATTTCAGAAAGTTTCGGTGGCCTCCGGAACGTCGATGTTGTGCTTATCGAAAATTGCACGCGCGCGGCGAGCGAACTCGTCGGCCCGGCTTTTCCATGGACCTTCTACATTTCTAACCTCCAAAACATGGAAATTGTTCTGGGCAGAAGTGCCCGGAACAGTAAAAAATAAGCGATAACGAGGATTTTTTATGGCCGCACGGTGTTTTTCATCGCGGTAAAGCTTGATTTGTACCCCTGCTCCACCCCGCGTATCAGCCGTTTTCATATTAGAAATGAAGTTGCCCAGCGAATATACCAAAAGCACCTTTTTCTCGGGGAAATATCGGTTGGGGCGAAATTCCATTGGCTGAATCACATGAGGATGTGCACCTATAATAAGGTCTACTCCAAGGGCTTCGAGAAAGTCGGCAATATGCTTCTGAGCTTGATTTGGCAAGAGCTTGTATTCATCGCCCCAATGAATACACACTGCAATCAGTTCGGCTCCTGCGACTCGTGTACTGTCCACATCGGCCTTGATTTTTGCGCGGTCAATATAGTCCACCACCACGCCATCGGACGGTTTTATGCCGTTAGTGCCGTAAGTGTAGTTGAGGAAGCCCACATCTATACCATTGATATTCATTATCAACGGCAGGTTCCGGTTTCGGGCAGAATCGGAAGTATATGTGCCCAAATGTGGCAATTCGCGCTCATCAAGATTTTGGATAGTGCTTCGCAAACCTTTGGCACGCCGGTCCAGAGTGTGGTTATTGGCTGTGAGGAAGAGTCCGAAGCCGCAGTCGGCAAGGGCATCGAGATATTGTGGCGGCGCATTGAAACAAGGATATCCCGAATGAGGAGGATCTCCAATCGGGGTTTCGAGATTTACCACCGCAAGGTCGGCAAGAGAAACAAGGGGTGCAATGTTGACAAAGCACCCCGAGTAGTCATAATTATTTTTTGAAACACGAGCAGCGTCGAGTTGCGCCTGGTGTTGCATCGCGTCGCCCACGAAGAGCAAGTCGGCCTCGTCGTAGCCGAACACGAGCGACGACAGAGAAACGAACAACGCGATGAAGAGATTCATCGACCGATGGAGTTACGGCGCGCCTGAAGAGTATTCTTCATCAGGCTCACAATGGTCATCGGCCCTACACCGCCCGGAACGGGAGTGATAAAATCGCACTTGGGAGCAACGTTTTCAAAATCCACATCACCGCAGAGACGGAATCCGGACTTACGCGAAGAATCGGGTACACGGGTAGTACCGACATCGATAACGGTAGCACCCTCCTTAACCATATCGGCAGTGACGAATCCCGGACGCCCCAGCGCGGCAACAATAATATCAGCTTCACGCACAATTTCCGGGAGATTTTCGGTGGCGCTGTGGCATACTGTCACTGTGGCATCGCCGGGATAGCCCTTCTGCATCAGCAAGGTAGCCATAGGCTTGCCAACGATATTTGAGCGACCGATAATCACTACACGCTTACCCTTTGTAGGCACTTCGTAGCGCTTGAGCAATTCCATAATACCGGCGGGAGTGGCAGAGTGGAAACAAGGAAGACCGATAGCCTGCTTACCAACATTTACGGGGTGGAAACCATCCACATCCTTAGCGGGGTCGATAGCTTCGATAACCGTCTGTTCGTCGATATGTTTGGGGAGTGGCAGCTGAACGATAAATCCGTCCACTTCGGGGTCATTGTTAAGCTTGTCGATAGCCTCCATCAGCTCGGCCGGGTCGAGAGGCTTTTCAGGGGTGCTCTCGAATCGGATAAGAGTAGAACGGAATCCGCATTCAGCGCAAGCCTTGATTTTGTTTGCCACATATGTTTCGCTACCGCCGTCGTGTCCTACAAGGATAGCGGCCAAATGAGGAGCCCGGTGGCCTTGAGTGACCATCTGCGATACTTCAGCAGCGATTTCTCGCTTTATGTCGGAGGCGGTTTGTTTTCCGTCGATTAATTGCATTGTACTGTGATTAGGAAGTTTAAAGATTTATCTGCGACGGCGAGCCATCATCTGAGCCTGCTGCAGCTGAGCTTTCATTCGGGCGGGGTTTGAGCCCATGTTTGTCACTGCCTTCATCATCTTGCGAATCTGGTCGAACTGCTTCAGGAGCTTGGTGACTTCCTGGCGGGAAGTTCCTGAACCCTTGGCGATTCGATCAATGCGTGTGCCCTTGAGCACTTCGGGATGTTCGCGTTCGTAGGGAGTCATAGACATGATAATTGCCTCAATACCTTTGAAAGCGTTGTTGTCGATGTCCACGTCCTTGATAGCTTTGCCAACGCCCGGAATCATAGCAGCCAGGTCCTTGATATTACCCATCTTCTTGATCTGGTTGATCTGCTTGAGGAAGTCGGTGAATGTGAACTGGTTCTTACGGAGTTTAGCTTCGAGTTTACGGGCTTCCTCCTCGTCGAACTGCTGCTGGGCACGTTCCACGAGAGAAACGATGTCACCCATGCCGAGGATACGGTCGGCCATACGGTCGGGGTGGAACACGTCGATACCATCGAGTGTTTCGCCCGTACCTACAAACTTGATAGGCTTATCCACCACGCTGCGGATAGAAATAGCAGCACCGCCGCGAGTGTCACCATCGAGCTTGGTCAGGATAACGCCGGTGAAGTCGAGTCGGTCATTGAAAGCCTTTGCAGTGTTAACGGCATCCTGACCGGTCATAGAGTCCACCACGAAGAGGATTTCGCCGGGATTAATAGCCTTCTTGATAGCTTCAATCTCGTTCATCATGTCCTCGTCCACAGCCAGACGACCGGCCGTATCGACGATTACCAGATCGTAACCACCCTTTTTGGCAAAATCGACTGCGTTTTTGGCAATAGCCACCGGGTCCTTAACACCTTCCTCGGTGTAGACATCCACCCCGATAGATTCTGCCAAAACCTTCAGCTGATCGATAGCCGCGGGACGATATACGTCGCAAGCCACCAGGAGTGGTTTTAGATTCTTCTCGTTCTTGAACTTCTTGGCGAGTTTACCCGAAAAAGTAGTTTTACCGGAACCTTGCAGACCGGACATAAGAATAATAGCGGGCTTACCTTCGAGGCTCACCGAAGTAGCGGTACCACCCATAAGTTGTGCAAGTTCGTCGTGCACAATCTTTACCATGAGTTCAGAAGGTTTCACGGCCGTGAGTACATTCATACCCATGGCTTTCTTCTTCACGCTATCAACAAAAGGTTTTGCAACGTTATAGCTAACGTCGGCCTCGATGAGCGCACGGCGCACATCCTTCAAAGTTGCAGCAACGTTTATTTCGGTGATTCGTCCTTGGCCTTTAAGGAGTTTGAAACTGCGCTCAAGGCGCTCGCTGAGGTTCTCAAACATATTTTTGCGGGATTATGGGGGTTATGAAGTTGAGGAGATTAAGGGATTATTGAGTCCTTAAACCTTCAAACAAGTCGGTTTGTATTTGTATCGGGGAAAATAACTTTTGGCTTAAACGTACGAGCCTCCTCGGGAGTCATTGACGCGTAAGCCATAATAATAACGATATCGCCGGGCTGCACCATACGCGCAGCGGCGCCGTTGAGGCAAATCACCCCGGAGCCACGTTCGCCGGCAATGGCGTAGGTGTCCAGGCGGGAGCCGTTATTGTTGTCGACAATGAAAACACGCTGTCCGGGAATTATTCCCGCGGCATCGAGCAGATCCTCGTCGATGGTGATACTTCCAATATAGTCCAGACGTGCCTCAGTGACAGTGACACGATGAATTTTGGACTGCAGTACTTCTATAAACATGATGATGATTCTGAATTCAACTAATATCTGATATTGTCGATTAGCCGGACATCGCCACAGTAAACAGTGACGCAGCCAACGCTTCCGTCGGCTCCGGCATCAGACCACTTTTCGATGGGCTGCATGGTGACAGCATCTACAATAGTGTAATATTCCACTTCGAGGCCGGATACATCGTTAATAGCCTGAGCGGTTCGCGCTGCAACTTCCACCGGTTCCATTCCGGCATCCTTGAGGTCGCGGCTTGCCAGGAGGATTTCGTGGATTTTGGGAGCGATACTACGTCCTTCGGGAGTGAGGCGCACATTTCGTGAGCTCATTGCCAGACCGTCGGCTTCACGCACAATCGGGCAAGGAACTATTTGGAGGTCAAACCCTTCGAGTTCGACCATGCGCTTGATAACCGCTATCTGCTGGAAGTCCTTTTCACCAAAGTAGGCGCGAGTGGGTTGCACCATGTCAAAGAGCTTGCTCACAATCTGCGCTACACCGTTGAAATGACCCGGACGCATGGGCCCCTCCATCACCTCAGCCACAGGACCGAGGTCGAACACACGGGTATCCGGTTCGGGATATATTTCCTCAGCCGAGGGTATGAACGCGCAATCCACGCCACAGGCTTCGAGCATGGCAGCGTCGGCCTCCTCGGTACGAGGATAAGTGCGAAGATCATCGGGGTTGTTGAATTGGGTGGGATTGACGAATACGCTCACTACCACAAAATCGTTTTCGCGACGCGCACGTTCCACCAACGAGCGGTGCCCTGCATGCAGAGCGCCCATAGTAGGTACCAAACCTACCGACTTACCGGCAGCTTTGGCTTCAGAGACTGCCTTCTTGAGGCCTTCTATAGTACGGATAATTTCCATTGATTTCTAATTACGGCAAATGCCGATTTGACATGCAAAATTATCAATAATAATTGATACAACCAAATCCCAAGGGAAATTCAACACTAAAGATTAATAGAGCCGGGTGTTATAGTGAATTGAAAAATGAGGCGAATGACTGAACATCTGTGCGCTGACGAATACCCTTAAGTGCATCGGTTATAGAGTTGAATGGAACGCGCCGAATAGCTTTCAAGGCCGGAAGATATTCTTCGGAGTCGAGTGGTCGCGTACTGACTATGGGTCTGAAATTAGTACCTTTCACAGAATTGTTCCAAAGAGTAATTACAGTGCGCAGGGCCTCAGATTCCAAGAAATCCGGTGGCTGAGGTTTATTTGAGGCCGGAGCTTTTGTCGGCGCAGGGGCCGGAGCTGAGTTCTTTGTCGGTACTTGAGCGGGAACGGCCGTGTCGGCATCAGCCGGTTGGGTATTGTTGTCTTTAGCTGCCTGTCGTTTTTGGCGACGACGCCGGGCAGCATCAATATCGGCGCGGATAAAACCAAAGGCAATTTTGCGGGCATCGTCATCGAAATGCGGTTCGAGGCCGGTAAAGAAATACTGAAATACTGCTTCTATCACTTCAATACGCAGTGCGCGGTCGCAACGGTTGAGTACATCGAACCATTCTTTTTTGAATTTGAAATCCATCGCTATATAGAGTTTAAAGTGGATAGTTTTGGGAGTGTCGAGAGTGGAAAGTTTATCGGGGAGAGTTTTTTGGGGGTACTGTTTGGGGTTGGGAGTCGAACTTATTTTTGCACAAAGTTACGACTCGCACGAAGTTAATGATGTGTGATTTGCGCATAATGACTTTTTACACACCTATCGGGCCAAAAATTTGTCAATTCAGGGTAAAAACACCCGAATAGGGGAAGAAATTATCTACATATCTACAATTCGTGGAACATTATTTTGTTGTTTCACGGAAATTTTGTTACTTTGCACATCATCTCTCACAAATACAAAATTAATGGGAAAAATCATAGCCATTGCCAACCAGAAGGGCGGCGTTGGAAAGACTACCACTACCATCAACCTGGCGGCCTCCTTGGCAGCCGAAGGTAAAAAGGTTCTCATCATAGATGCGGACCCTCAGGCCAATGCTACTTCGGGCTACGGTATCGACCCACGCTCGATGACGTCGTCGATCTACGAATGTATGGTCGACGGTTATCCTTTGGCGGGTTCGGAAGTGCCTACCTGCATGGAGAATCTGTTTCTGATAGGTTCGCGTATCGACCTTGCGGGTGCGGAAATCGAGCTTATCTCCAAGCCTGATCGCGAACGAGTGCTTGAGCATCTGCTCGCGCCTGTAAAGGAGCAGTATGATTATATTCTTATCGACTGTTCTCCTTCTCTGGGGTTGATAACCGTCAATGCGCTCACAGCAGCGGATTCTGTGATTATCCCCGTTCAGGCTGAGTACTTCGCCCTTGAAGGTATCAGCAAGCTATTGAACACAATCCGTATCATAAAATCGCGCCTGAACACCAATCTGCAGATTGAAGGCTTCCTGCTGACGATGTACGATGCACGTCTGCGCCTTGCCAATCAGATTTATGAAGAGCTCAAGGGCCATTTCGGCGATATGGTGTTCGACACAGTTATACCGCGTAACATCCGTCTGAGTGAGGCTCCGAGCCATGGTTTGCCGGCCCTTCTCTACGACGGCGAGAGCCGCGGCGCCACAAGCCATATCATGCTGGCCAAGGAGCTGATATCCAAGCACACCCGGAAGCCCCGCAAGGCCGCAGTATGAACCCCTAACCAATCATTATCATGGCAATCAAACGCAATGCATTAGGTCGTGGCCTGGATTCGCTCATCTCAATGGATGATGTTCCCGCATCCGGTTCTTCGGCCATCAATGAGATATCGCTCGACTCAATATCACCCAATCCCGAGCAACCCCGTACGAACTTCGACGATGAAACACTGGAGGAGCTTTCGGCATCAATCCGCCAATTAGGTATCATCCAACCTTTATCGCTTCGCAAAACAGGTCCTGACAGTTATCAGATTATCGCCGGTGAGCGTCGCTACCGTGCGGCTCTGATGGCCGGACTTTCCACAGTACCGGCTTATATCCGCACCGCCAATGAGGCCGAACTCACCGAAATGGCTCTTATTGAGAATATCCAGCGCGAGGATTTGAATGCGATAGAAATTGCGCTGACCTTCCGCAAACTCATCGACCAATATAACCTCACGCAGGAGAGATTGAGCGAGCGCATAGGCAAAAAGCGCGCTACTATCGCCAACTTTCTCCGGTTGTTGAAACTCCCTGCGGAAGTACAGCTCGGTCTGCGCGACAAGCGTGTGGATATGGGACATGCTCGCGCTCTTCTTACCATCCCCGACCCGGCTATACAGCTCAAACTCTATGAGGAAATCCTCAAGCACGGGCTCTCGGTGCGCCGTGTGGAGGAGCTTGCCAAGCAGTATGCCAATCCTGAGGAAAAACCGGATACCCCACAAAAAGCGCCCACACGCTTCCACAACGACGATTTTGATGTGCTCAAACGCCATTTGAGCAGTGTGTTCCGCACCCCGGTGCAATTTGCCTGCGACAAGCAGGGCCGAGGCAAAATCACATTCTCCTTCAAGGATGATGACGAGCTGGAACGATTAATCAGTATTTTCGATTCATTGAAAACAGGCAATGAGCAGCAAGCATAAGCTCATATTATATATATTAATGTGTATCTGCACATGGCTCCCGGGCTATGGGCAGAAGCACTATCCCGTGAAGGCCGCTCACCATGAGGTGGTTGACACCGTAACGGTGGATTTGGGCGCCCTTGAGTTCGATGAGACTCAGGATGCCGGGACACTGGTGGTGGACAGCATCCTCAATGCCCACACTGTTTCAAAATACGACCGCTGGGAGGAACGCGATGTCGAGTTCAACCCCGATCCCACCAAAGCCATCTGGTACTCTGCTCTGCTACCGGGCCTCGGCCAGGTGTACAACCGCCGATATTGGAAACTACCCATCATAGTGGGCGGTTATCTGGGCTTGGCTTATGCCACATCCTGGAACAACGGCATGCTGCAGGATTACACCCGCGCTTACCGCGACATCATGGACAACGACCCTGACACCAAAAGCTATATGGATTTCTTTCCTCCCACCACGCAGGAAAGCGACCTTGACAAAAGCTGGCTCACCAACGTGCTCCAGTCACGCAAGAACTACTATCGTCGAAACCGCGACTTGTGCATTATAGCCATGGTGGGTGTATACCTTATAGCCATGGTGGATGCGTATGTGGATGCATCGCTATCGCATTTCGACATCTCACCTGACCTCTCAATGGATTGGTCGCCGTCGCTGTTGCCCGGTAGCGGAACCAAGATACCCGGCGTTGGTGTTACCTGGGCTTTAAACTTTTGAAATTTCTAACAGTCATAAAAATATCACCCCATAACTTCTCTCCAAACTATATACCAATCATGAAATTACTGAACAAAATACTCCTCACCTTCGGCACCGGACTTGCGGCGGGATTATCGCTACAGGCACAGTCGGTTCTTGATGTGAGCAATGCGTCGCTCTCGCCGACTGTAGTGCTACCCCAAAGTTTTGAAACAGACACAAAGAAGATGCTTGAAGACTGGTACTTACGCAATTATGCCGTGCTGGACTACGATGCAGATTCCCGAGGCTCCGAAAGTGTATCGGATCAGGTACTTCTGGAGCGTCTCAGCGCTTTGCCCACCGAAATCGAGATGCCGCTTAATGCACCCGTTAAATCGGTTATCAACTTCTATGTGAACCGCAAGAAACAGCTGGTAGAGAATATGTTAGGCCTGAGCTTGTACTATATGCCCATATTCGAAGAAGCGCTCGAACGCCACGGCATGCCGCTGGAGTTGAAGTACTTGCCGGTGATAGAGTCGGCTTTGGTACCTACTGCCGTTTCGCGTGCCGGAGCATCGGGTTTGTGGCAGTTTATGCCCGGCACCGCCACCGGTCTTGGCCTTGAGGTGAACTCGTTGGTTGACCAGCGTCGCGACCCCTATCTCTCATCCGAAGCCGGCGCGCGCTATCTGAAGCAGCTCTACAACACCTATCATGACTGGTCGCTTGCCATCGCGGCCTATAATTGCGGCCCCGGCAATGTGAATAAAGCCCTCCGGCGTGCCGGTGAGGGTAAACACGACTTCTGGGATATCTACCCCTATCTCCCCACCGAAACACGCGGTTATGTGCCCTCGTTTATCGCGGCCAACTATGTGATGACCTATCACAAGGACCACGGCATCTCCCCTGCCCTGGCCAAGCGTCCGCTTATCACCGATACCATCCATGTGAACCAGCGCGTTCATTTCGACCAGATTTCCGAAGTGCTCGGAATTCCCGTTGAGGAAATTCGCGCACTGAATCCTCAATTCCGCAAGGATATGATTCCCGGCGATATTCGACCCTACTCACTGGTGCTTCCTTCGCTTCAAGTGTATGCTTACATTGCCAACGAGGATTCGATTCTGAACCACAATGCTTCTAAATATGCCCGCCGCGGCATTGTTGAGCCGGCAACCGGCGGAGCTGTCGGTCGTGATTCGAAGGGAGAATATTACGAAGAGGAAATCGTTCAATATCACACAGTTAAACGCGGCGAGACCTTCACCAAAATCGCCAAGAAATATGGTATAACCGTAGCAGCGCTTCGCAAGGCCAATCCCAAGATGGGCAAGAGTGCGAAGGCCGGCAAGAAGTTGAAAATCGTGACAACCCGTCGTCGTTACAAACCCGTAGTGACACCGTTGACAACCGGGGTTGTAGCCACAGGCGAAGCACCCGCAACCAGCTCAACCGCCAACGACACTATCGACGAAAAAGTGACTCTGGCTCCGCTGGACACTGTTTCCGGCAAGCCTATGACTACCGCCGATGCTCCCGCACCCAAGACGGAAGTGAAGGCTACCGAGCCTAAAAAGGAAACGCCCAAGCAGACCACCACTGCCAAGCAGAACACTACAACTAAGAAAGAAACGACCAAAAAGCCTGCTGCCTCTACCACCAAGAAGAACATCACCCACACCGTTGCCAAGGGTGAGAGCCTGAGCAAGATTGCACAGAAATACGGCACTTCGGTGGCAAAGATAAAGCTGGCAAACAAGCTAAAGAACGACAATATCAATGCCGGTCAGAAGCTTGTGATTCCCGCAAAGTAAATTATCTTCACAAAGAACAACAGACTATAAACCATAACCTTAAGCTTCTCAGCGAAGCTTAGATAAACAAAACAAATGGAACTAAACAAACAACCGGTTGAAATTCCGGCGGCTGACATCGATCCAATCGATTTACCGGAAAACGCGTTTATCGAACTGGGTAAAGATGAGGAATATCGCCCTCTGATGCACCCGGCTCGCGATTACGCTGAAGTGACCCCGTACTCTGTAATTACGGGCCTGATCCTGGCGGTAGTATTTTCGGCCGCAGCGGCATATCTTGGTCTGAAAGTGGGTCAGGTTTTTGAGGCCGCCATACCCATCGCCATTATCGCTGTTGGTCTCTCGGGGTGGCTTAAGAAGAAAGACGCCCTCGGGCAAAACGTGATTATCCAGTCCATCGGCGCCTGCTCGGGCGTGATCGTGGCCGGTACTATTTTCACGCTTCCCGCGCTTTACATTCTCCAGGCTTCGCATCCTGAAATTACTGTTAACTTCCTTGAAGTGTTCCTGAGCTCTCTCTTCGGAGGCGTGTTAGGTATTCTCTTCTTTATCCCCTTCCGCAAATATTTTGTGAAGGATATGCACGGCAAATATCCCTTCCCGGAGGCTACGGCCACCACTCAGGTGCTTGTGAGCGGTAATTCCTCGCAGAGCTCGGAGGGTAGTCAGGCCAAGACTCTTGTGATAGCATCACTCATAGGTGGCTTGTACGACTACATCGTTGCAACGGTAGGATGGTGGTCGGAAGTGGTGACAACTACGGCTTATTCGTGGGGTCAGACATTGGCCGACAAAACCAAATTCGTGTTCTCGTGCAATACCGGTGCAGCCGTGCTCGGTTTGGGTTATATCGTAGGTCTTAAATACGCATTCGTAATCTTTGCCGGCTCAATCTTTGTTTGGTGGTTCATCATTCCTCTGATGGGCACTTACGGAAGCCCTGAATTGCAGGCTATGAGCGCCACTCAGATTTTTTCCGACTATGCCCGAATGATTGGTATCGGCGGTATTGCCATGGCCGGTATCATCGGCATCGTGAAGAGCCGCAGCATCATTGGTCAGGCCGTGGGTCTTGCAGCGCGAGAACTTAAGGGCGCCCAAGCATCCGGCAACACCATCCGCTGGCAGACGGATATTTCCATGAAACATATCGCCTACTTCACCGCACTGGCGCTGGTGGGTGTGTTGCTTTTCTTCTGGTTCGGTGTGATTCACACTTTCTGGCAGGCGCTGATTGCGTGGCTGGTTGTGACTGTTATCGCTTTCCTGTTCACCACTGTAGCGGCTAACGCCATTGCTATTGTGGGCAGTAACCCCGTGAGCGGCATGACTCTTATGACTCTGATCATCGCATCGGGCGTGTTCGTGGCCATCGGCCTGAACGGTACCAACGGCATTGTGGCTTCCATGGTGCTCGGTGGTGTGGTTTGTACGGCACTGTCGATGGCCGGCGGATTTGTTACCGACCTGAAGATTGGCTACTGGCTGGGGTCGACCCCGCGCAAGCAGGAGCAGTGGAAATTCCTCGGCACCTTGGTATCGGCAGCTACAGTTGGCGGCGTAATGCTCATGCTCAACGAGGTTTATGGTTTTACCGGTCCGACAGCGATGGCAGCTCCTCAGGCCAATGCGATGGCCAAGGTTATCGAACCTATGATGATGGGCGGCGCCACTCCCTGGACTCTCTATATCATCGGAGCGATTCTTGCCCTGATTCTGAATTGGCTGGGCGTTCCTGCTCTGGCATTCTGCCTGGGTATGTTCCTGCCTCTGCAACTGAACACTCCGATGCTTGTTGGCGGCTTGGTGAACTGGTTTGTGAGCCATTCCTCCAAGGATGAGGCCGTTTGCAAGGCCCGTACAGACCGCGGCACTCTCATTTCGTCGGGACTTATCGCCGGTGGTGCGCTTTTCGGCGTGTTTGCCGCCATCACTATTATGTGTGGTGTGAATCCACCTGAAAACGGCGGAGAATTCACTCCCCAGGTTCTCGGCCTGGTTGCCTATGCAGCCTTGATCGGCTATCTTTACTACGCTTCAAAACGCAAATAATCAATCCCTTACGAGACAATGCGTAAGGAAATCAATGCCATAGCCTTTCCGGCAATCATCACCAACGTCACCACCCCTCTTTTGGGGTTGGTGGACGTTGCTGTTACCGGGCATATCGGTTCGGCATTGTATATCGGAGCTATCGCCATCGGAGGCACCATGTTCAACATGCTCTATTGGCTTTTCGGATTTCTGCGTATGGGTTCGAGTGGTCTTACGGCGCAGGCTTATGGTGCTTCGGACAGAAAGTCCATCGATATTATCCTCTGTCGGGCCATGCTCATAGCTCTCGCGGGCGGGACTATTCTGATAGCATTGAGCGGTGTGTTGGGAGGCCTTATCCTGCGGTTTATGGATGCCGATGACGCCACACAGAGCCTTGCGCGAGAGTACTTCAGCATATGTATCTGGGGTGCGCCGGCAGTACTGGGAACCTTTGCGCTGAGCGGTTGGTTTTTAGGTCTGCAGGACTCGCGTGCGCCTATGTGGGTGGCTATTGCTACCAATATCATTAACATTGCCGTGAGTCTGGTGCTGGTGTTCGGATTCAAGCTCAAACTTGTTGGGGTTGCCACAGGTACGCTCTCGGCACAGTGGGCAGGGTTTATCATCGGATTTGTAATTATGATGAAGAAGTACCGCCCTGCCCTGCCCTCCTTGCGGGAGATAGTGGAAAAATCCGAACTTCTGAAATTTTTCCGAATTAACTCCGACATCTTCCTGCGTACGCTCTGCCTTGTTGCGGTGACGCTTTGGTTCACTCATGCGGGAGCCCTTCAGAGCACAGAAATCCTTGCTGCCAACGCCCTGCTCCTCCAACTTTTCATGCTTTTCTCGTACTTCATGGATGGTTTTGCCTTTGCCGGGGAAGCCCTGGCGGGGAAATATTTAGGACAGGACAACACAGCCTCTCTCCACCGGCTCGAAGTGATGTTGCTTCGCATCGGCACCACTTTCGCCTTGCTCTTTGCGACTGTGTATTGGCTTGGAGGAGAATGGTTTTTAGGCTTGCTTGCCGAAGATAAGGTAGTTGTTGCCACTGCGGCGACTTATCTTGTTTGGGCCATAGCGATGCCCGTTTGCGGATTCGGCGCTTTCATCTACGATGGCATCTTCATCGGCCTGACTCGCACTCGGGGGCTTCTGAGTTCGATAGCCGTTGCAATGGTCGTATTTTTTGCTTTATACTTCATTCTTAAAGATAAATTGGCTAATAATGCCTTGTGGCTGGCCTTCAACGCATATTTGCTCGCACGCGGTGTGGTTGAATTCTTCATTCTGCACCGGGTTATATTTCCTAAAATGAACAGACAATGAAACATCTCACACTCATTATCCTCAGTTGCGTTCTTCTGTGTGCCTGCGCAGACCGAAATATCGTAAAATCGGACAATACCGAAAGTTTGGAATTCTGGACAGATGATACCGTGTTCTATGCCAATCCCCGTCTTGTACGGATGATGGATACCCTGTACCGCTATACCCGTGCAGAGTCGTATCCGGCAACCAATGTTCAGCGCGACATCAACTGGATGAAATGGTTCCGCGGCCAGGTTTGTGACTACTATACTGATACTCGCCGCAACCGAATCATGTCGCAGTTCACCATGGCCGACAGTGTGCTTGCCGAGACTCGCGCACTCTACGAACTATCGGAAGATCCTTCCACTATGGGCATGATTGTGAGCAACGGGATTGAATATTCACGACTCATCTTCGAGCATTTCAATGAATTCGGAAAACTCTACAACAGCTGTACGACAGATGAACAGCGCGACATTCTGACCCGCGAATTTGAGGCTTGGCGCGACATCGAACATGCTTTCTACCAGCTCTACGCTGATTGTGTTGAGCTTTACTTCTGGGGCGGTTCGATTTGCGGGCCACTTCGTAGTGCCGGGGCACTTGAAATCAAGGAAAGCCATATCGACCTCTATCGTCGTGAACTTCCCGACGGCCCGGGTTCGCTGCAGGACGAATACACCGGAACGTCGTCCGTGACCAAGGCGCTCAACGAGCTTTTGGAAGCCTGTCGCTCAATTATTCCGGACTCTGAGAACGCCGATCCTGAGAGCGAGGAGTACAGCGACGGGTACTATGAAACAGCCCTGGAGGCCGAGGAATTCCTTGCCGAGTTGCCCGATCAATTTGAAACATGGCTCAATGTTCGTCGCGAATGGGAGCAGGAAATGGCTCCGGTGCATAAGGAATTTAACTATCCGCGCGACACGGCTCAACTTCTCTCCAATCTCACCAATTCCATCACCGCTCTAACCGAGGAATAGTCCTTGTTACATATAGTTATGTTAGCCCTGAGCCTGCTTGGTCTCGGGGCTAACTATTTGTAGAGGCGGGTTGGTTTGCAATGTAGTAACTTATATTCCAAAATGTCAATGTTCTCTTTGCCGCAGTGTTCTCCGAGCCTTTGCTCGGGGCTTAGACTTGCGTCCCCAGGTTCCGCTTCGCTCCACCAGGGGTTAAAGACGATGTCGCCCCTTCGGGGCTCTTTTGCCTTGGTGGGTTTGGCGTGGGTGACATCGCGAAGCGATGTCCCTACATTTATTTTGCTGATTCTTAGCGTGTTTGGAGATGGGTGCTATTGGAGAAATCC
>JAAVGX010000078.1 GCA_014800065.1 Bacteroidales bacterium
CGCAATATCAGCCATCAGCAGGCCATGGATAAAGCGCGTGAAGAATACCGCAAATTCCAAGTCCGGGAACTTTCCCCGGTGGAGCGAGCCTATCTTGATACAATCAAGGCAATAAACGCCAAAACCAAGAATGAAGGAAAATCCAAGGATTAGTTCATGTGGTGATTCAGCATATTTCATCGCTTAATTTGCTTGTCTAACTTCTGGCAAATTAAGCCAACTAACTGAAATATAGTGTTTACTCTTTTCTTCAACGAAGACGAATACTAATCCCAAACCGGGTGAAATTCTCGCCCAATTAAAATACAAGCGATTGACAAGCCGAAACAATAAATTTGCCAATCGCTTTTTCTGTTGTGTTGATCATAAAATGAGGGACGCATCGGAATGATTGCGCCCGCTTGTTTGGGGTTAAGTGTTATGCTGTCGGCCAGCGTGCCTGAAGAATTTTAGGAAATACCGGTTCATAATTTTGCCAGGCTGCCGGATTTTTAGTATCTTAGCACAAAAATTGGCGTATGGCAAAAAAGAAACAAAAGAAAGTGGTTGATCAAGACCTTCTGAACGTATTTCAGGGTAAGATTTCCAACAACAATTCACCCGGTGGGGATGAACCGGGTGAAATGACTGAAATGTACATGGATCAACTATCGGATGCCGAGAAAGGCGAATTCATGTTGATGTGGACTTTGGCTTCAGCCGGCGTAACTCCTGAAGATTACGCTCAGTTTTACCATATCTTCCAAGCAAGCGCCACTTTGGCTGAGTCTTTTTCTCCAGGCTACCACGATGACGAGATTGTTGATGACGATGACCTCTTCTCGTTTTCAGAGAATAATTTCCGTATAAGCAAAACTAAGGTCAAGGAATACGCTCCGCTCAAAAACGCTGATGACTATACGCTCGTGCTGAAGATTCAGTTGAAGAATGTCACAAAGCCTCCTATGTGGCGCCAAGTGGAAATTCCGGCTAACTTTAATTTCCTACAGCTTCATAAGGTGATTCAACAGGTGACAGGGCTCGAAGACGTACATCTTTGGCAGTTTAATGTCAATGCCTATGACAACGCTCTCCAAATCGGAGTAAAAATGGATAGTGAGAATCTTTTTGGTCCCGGATGGGATTCTCTGACTCACATTGCAAAAAAAACTCCCGTCACGCAGTTCTTGCAGCACAAAGGCGACAAGCTGGAATATGTCTATGATTTCGGAGATGATTGGATTTTTGTAGTTGAGGTAAAGGATTTGATTTCAAAAAAAATAGAATATCCCGTATGCCGAAAATACAAGACCGACCTCAACGCACTTGAGGATTCCGGAGGCGTATGGGTCTATGAACAGGTACGCCATGACCTTGAACACTGGGACATGTACTCGGAAAAAGAGAAAATAGAACGCCTCGAAAACCTCGAATTCGACTCCGAAGACGAATACCTCGATTTTCTGAAAGAACACTGCATCAACCTCGACGACCTCAACGAAAGCCTGAAGTCGTTATAACGCCAAACAATTGCTGCCTTTAAGCCCGGAGCCGATTTGGCCGATTATATCGGTTGGGCAAGATTACCGTCCAGGAGGACGTAGTTGCCTGCATTGGCTTCGGTGCGATGGGGAAAGGTGGCTGCCAGGCTCTGTTTGCGGTATTGCCGCGCAAAGCGCATAGTGTGGAGCGAACCACTGTGTGCCGGGCATTGAGCGAGGATAACAGCGCCGGAGAGGGCTGCCTGCAGGCGGTTGCGCGCTACAAGGCGCGAGGGATTCGCTTTAGTGCCGATAGGTTGCTCCGACACCATAAGGCCGCCCCCGGCGAGGATAGCGTCCTGAAGCCATTTGTTCTCCCGGGGATGACAAATATCAAGTCCGTTGCCCACAATAGCAATAGTAGCACCCCCACAGTCGAGGCATCCTCGGTGGGCCGCCTTATCGCACCCGAGAGCCAGTCCGCTCACTATCACATAGCCTTCTTTTGCATATTTAGCGCCCAGTTCATAGGCCTTTGCGTTACCCTCTTTGTCGGCTGCCCGCGCTCCGATTACAGCCACAGCTTTTTCAGCATTGAGCAGCTCGAGATTACCCCGACAAAAAATCACCGCAGGACATTCATTACCTATCGCGAGCAGCCCGGCGGGAAATTGCTCATCCTGACACGAAATACCCGTAATTTCGAGTTTTTCCTGGCGGTCCAGGATGTTGTTGGCCTTATCGATAAACTCTTCCAACTTGGGATTTTCATCATAGAGCTTATCAAAAGCATTGAGATCCGTGCGGAGGATTTCCGCAGTACTGAGCCCCGCCATCTGCAAGGCCATCACTTCATCAATATTCAGTGTTTCCATAGCGTATGTTTTATTTGCAAAGGTACGATTTTTTATTTACAAATACCGGCGAACATAGTCTGAAATTTACAATACAAAGTTAGGAATCGTCGGTGGGACGATTCCTATGCAGTGAGTCGGAAAAACCTTACAACCGTTGCCCTCACTTCCCCAGCAGGAACGTAAGGGGGATGTGCAGGCGTGCGCTCCAGTCTGCCTCCTGATGCGCGGCACCGGGGAAAACGAGTGTGAGCATCTGCCCTTGCCCGTACCCTTTGTGGCGAATCATATTGGAGATTCGCTCTTGAGCCGCCCCGTAGGTGGCATCCAGTGTGGCTGTACCGTGGTCGAAATATATGCGATGCGTGGACGGGTCAGGCAGATGTGCCTCCAGATATGACTGCATTGCGCCCGAAAATTCATCAGCCACCTGAGGTCGACCTATCCAATGGGTAGAGAGGCACAAAGCTGAACCGAAAACATCCGGGTATTCGCACATGGCATATATCGACATAAGGCCGCCCATACTCGAACCGCCCACAGCCGTATTGCCGCGGTCGGGCAGGGTGGAGTAGAGGGAGTCGATTGCGGGCTTGAGGGTTTGGACTATGAATTCGGCATATTCGTCACCTCGAACCGGAAACGAATCCTGACGCGCCGAAACCAGCGTTTCCGCCATACCATGATTTTCAACCGCTTTTCGCGGCATCAGGTCGGCCACGCGCGACTTGGACACAGAATGTATGCCCGCCACAATAGCCGGTCGGGCTTCGCCTCGTTCAATCATACCCCCGAGCACACGGTCAACCTCCCACGCCTGACCATTCCACGTCGTAGTGGCATCGAAGAGATTCTGCCCGTCGTGCATATAAATCACAGGATAACGCTCGGCACTGGTGTAGCCCGGCGGAGTCCAGACATCAACCGTCACCGTGTCGCACATTTCAGGGGAGTAGAGACGTAAGCGGTCAAGATTGCCGAGTTCAGCCTCGGGCAACTTGGCCGTCGCTGAAAAGCTCATTAACGAGCTAAGCATCAGTGCCATGCAACCCTTTTTCATATCAATTCTCATTAGAATGTGAACATTGCGCTCAGGTTGGCACGTTGAGCATGGCGGTGCGCACCTGAAAAATTATGTCGCGTTCCCCAGTCGAATTCGGTGGCTACGGTGAATCGCGGAGTGATGCTCCAGAAAATATTTGCACAAGCGAAAATACCGTATTTATATTCATTAGAACTCACGGCATAGTCGGGCAACAGTCTGGTCTGGCTTACCGATACACTGGCGAAAAGCTCGGGACGGAAGTTGTACTGAACCCCCAGACACCACCCGAGGCTTCGGGGAGCGTAGAGCGTGCCGTCAGCACCGGGTTTGGCAATGAGGTCGTAAGTACCCAAAAGAAGGTCTCCCCCCAGGCTCCCATAGCCACGACCATAGTTGGCGGTGAGGTAGGTGGTGAGATGCCGTTCGGGGTGAGCCACACCGCTGAGCTGAAGTCCGTAGCCCGCTACATTGTGGTTCTTGCCCGCGGCCACGTCGCGATAGGAGAGCGTGCGCACCACACCGCTCAGGCGGATGTGCTGACCCTTCTCCCACTGGTACTGCACGAATGCCGAAGCGTCCGGCAACCATGACGATGCCGGGCGAGTCTGCGGATTCGTGGCGTCGATAGCTGTGGACGGTGTTTCGACCGACCCCGCTACGAACCATTTATTTTGCCAACTGTGCATATATCGAACCAGCACAGCCGTGGCAGAAAACTTGTTGTTGGCACCGGCAGCGTCAAGCACGGGTGCCTGAGCCCCGGGGTCGGAGAAAGTGCTGGTCGCGTAGCCCAAGGTCCAGTCACCAACGGTGGCATAAGCCTTTTTCAAGCGGAAATCGAGGCCTTGATAACCGGTGAAATCGGCTTCGATATAGAGCTGATAATCACCAATCGCCTTATTGTGCCCCAAAGCTCGCAGGAACACATAGGTGCCCGATGGTGTCGTGCCGAAGTGACGCATATTGGTCGGGTTGGCAGGAATGGGAATCTGCATCGGGGCGAACATCGTGTTCGGCATCGCTCCGCCCCAGTCATAGTAAGCGCGCATTCGCACCGCACCGCCAAGCCCGAGCGTAAACCCCGCCTCCTTACTCATAAAGAGGAAGTAGGGCGCATCCGGGTCGCGGAAATGCTTGAACTGGTCGTAGTAGAACGAGCCGACCAGTTGGCGGATAGAGTCGATGTCAGCCTGGCGCTCTGAGGCACTCACGGGCTTCCCGTCAATCCACACTATCTTGTTTGATTCAACTTTGGCAGATATCTGATCGTCAACCAAACTTTGCGCACCCGCGGAAAAATGCCACACCAGCAACGTGGCCACGCACATCAAGAGCGACTTCAGTTTCATTTTTAGAGTGTGTTTACACTATTAATTTGGTCTAAAAGTAAACGCACTCTTAATTTTCGGGAAAGAGGATATGGTCTATTTCAGCAAGCTCCTCTGGTGTGAAGTTAAGATTGTTGAGGCATCCGAGGCTATCGCGAATCTGACCTACCGAACTGCTTCCGATAATTACTGAAGTCACACTGGAGTCCTTCAGCAACCATGCCAATGCCATCTGAGCCAGCGACTGACCGCGCTCTGCGGCTAAAGCGTTGAGGCGCTTCACCTTTTCCACCACTTCGGGAGTGATTCTGTCGTTCAGTGCCTTTCCTCGCGAAGCTCGTGAGCCCTCGGGGATGCCGTGAAGGTAGCGGTCGGTGAGGATACCCTGTTCCAGCGGTGAGAACGCCGTAAAGCCCACACCTCGCTCTGCGGCCTGTGCCACGATGCCCTCACGCTCCTTCGCGCGGTCTATCATGTTGTAGCGCCCCTGGTAGATAAGGCAAGGGGTATCGTGCGCGGCAAGATAGTCGTAGGCGAACTGTGCCGCTTCGGCAGGCCACTGCGAGATACCCGCGTACAGAGCCTTCCCCTGGCGCACTATATCCACCAGCGCCTGGAGCGTCTCTTCCATCGGAGTCTCAGGGTCGAAGCGATGACTGTAGAAAATATCAACATATTCCAGATTCATCCGTTGCAGACTCTGATTCAGCGAAGCCATCAGATACTTGCGGGAACCCCAGTTACCGTAAGGACCCGGCCACATATCCCACCCGGCTTTGGTGGTGATTACCATTTCATCTCGGTATGGCTTGAAAGACTGCTCCATAATCCGACCGAAGGTCTCTTCGGCCGAACCGTACGAAGGCCCGTAATTATTGGCCAGGTCAAAGCAGGTAATACCGTTGTCGAATGCGAAGTGGAGCATATCGCGACTGTTGGACAATGTGTTCACATCGCCGAAATTATGCCACAGACCCAGAGAAATGCGTGGTAACAGCAGACCACTGCGCCCGCAGCGTTCATATTTCATACAGCCGTCGTAGCGGCTGTCGGAGGCTTTGTAAAGGGGATTCATCATGATATAAGATTAGTTTCCGCAAAAGTAAAGAAAATAATCCTAAATTGCAAAAACCAAAACAAATCAACATCCTCGGAATGTAGAAACATCGCTTTGCGATGTCGTCCTCACCCGGAGCTCCCCATTCTATAGGCGCGTCCTCTCACCCCCTCTGTGCACTTTTTCTTCACAAAAACACACACGAAATTTTGTGTTTTCAAATATCTGTATTAACTTTGCATTCGAAATGGGTGACAAGTGGTCCCATTGATTATATCTCCCCCCTATTTTACTGAATTACCTCCAGCTTTGCGAAGATGCAAAGTGCCGTAAATTTCATTATGCATACACTTTCCGATTTGAACGGTATGTCCGATGAGCAGCTTAAAGAAGTTGCTCAAGGATTGAACTTGAAAAAAATAAAGTTGGACGACCGACAGGATCTCATCTACCAAATTCTTGACCAGCAGGCCATTGCCAGCGCAGCCGACATCTCCGCCACTCCCCGTCGACGTAAAGAAAAAGCCGCACCGGCTGCCGATGCCGAACCTAAGAAACGCGGTCGCAAGAAAAAAGAGGTAGAAACCCCCGCTCCTCAGGATGCAACGCCTGCCGAAGCAACTCAGAAACCTGAGTCTGCTCCCGCCGAGGGTGCTCCTGCGGTAGTTGAGCGTAAGCGTCGCGGTCGACCTCCCAAAAATAAAGTCGTCGAACAAGCCCCCGACGCCCAACAAACTCCGGCGCCCGAAGTCGCACAAATCCCTGAATCGACACCCGCACAGGAGGCACAGCCTTCCGATGAAACAGCTCAGGCCCCTGAGGAGGCTCCCGAAGCTCCCGCCGTAAGCAAATTCATGCCGACAAAAGAGAGCTCATTGGGCGAATTCTTCCCTCGCGGGGAAGGCCGAAAATTCGTTCCTCGGTCACAGCGTGAACGTCGCGACGAAGTCACAAAAAATGTCGAAGCCGCTCCCGCTGTCCCCGACACCCAGGCCGCCCCTGCCGACAGCGAAGCACCCGCGTCTCAGCTCCCAATGGTCGCGCCCGTACAGAATCCAACGCAGAATCAGCAGGGACAAGGCAAGAAAAATAAGAAGAACCGTTTTGAGCGCCAGCAGGATAAACCTTTCAAACGCCAGTTCGACTTCAACGGCTTGCTGGAAGCCCGTGGTGTCCTCGAAATCGTTCCCGAGGGATTCGGATTCCTGCGCTCCGCCGACTTCAACTACCTCCCTTCTCCCGACGATGTATACGTCACAATGCCACAAATCAAGCAGTACGGCCTGCGAAACGGCGATGTGGTCGAAGCCTGGATTCGTCCTCCCAAAGAAGGCGAAAAGTACTTCCCCCTCACCGACGTCAGAAGCGTAAATGGCCGTAGCCTCGAATTTATTCGCGACCGAGTGGCTTTCGAACACCTCACGCCTCTGTTCCCCGATGAAAAATTCAACCTCACCGGCGGGCGGAGCTGCACTCTCTCTACTCGTGTCGTGGATATGTTCGCACCAATCGGCAAAGGACAGCGCGGGTTGATTGTCGCTCCTCCCAAAACCGGTAAGACTCTCCTCCTGAAGGATATAGCGAATGCCATTGCCGAAAATCATCCCGAAACTTACATCATGATTCTTCTCATCGACGAACGTCCCGAAGAAGTTACCGACATGATGCGAAGTGTAAATGCCGAGGTGATTGCTTCTACATTCGACGAGCCCGCTGAACGCCACGTCAAAATTGCCGGCATTGTCCTCGACAAGGCTAAGCGCATGGTTGAATGCGGGCACGATGTGGTAGTGCTGCTCGACTCAATCACTCGTCTTGCCCGAGCATACAATACCGTAGCACCCGCGTCCGGCAAAATTCTTTCCGGTGGTGTCGATGCTAACGCTCTTCAGAAACCCAAACGCTTCTTCGGAGCTGCCCGAAACATCGAAGGCGGTGGCTCCCTCACTATCATCGCTACTGCTCTTACCGAAACAAGCTCCAAGATGGATGAAGTCATTTTTGAAGAATTCAAAGGTACCGGTAACATGGAACTGCAGCTCGACCGTAAACTTTCCAATAAGCGTATTTTCCCCGCTGTGGATATTATGGCCTCAAGCACTCGACGCGACGACCTGTTGCTCCCCGACAGCACTCTGAACCGTATGTGGAT
Organism: Bacteroidales bacterium; assembly: GCA_014800065.1. Next base: position 7,897 of record JAAVGX010000078.1, read on the forward strand.
TCTGCGCCGATTCCTATCCGACAGAACAAGCATCGAAGCTATGGAATTTATTAAGGACCGCATGGAGCGAACCCGCGACAACGAAGAACTCCTCCGAACAATGGGCGACTGATTGGCTGTTTGTCAAATTGACAAATTGACATCTTGACAACCTGACATCTTGACAAAAATATACAACCTGCAAATAAAACTTCGGTTCTATTTGCGGGTTGTAATTTTTTTTCATAACTTTGGCGAACCATTCATTACATAAAAGCATATATCATGAAACGACTTCTGCCATTGATTGTTTTCCTTTCCGTATTAGGCGGATTGGCAGCTTTCGCCAAAGACATTTGGCTCACCGGGCGCATTAAGGACGCGGTCTCAAAGTACGACCTGACTCACGCTATCGTCCTGCGCTACGACTCTACCGGTAATGTCGCCGACACTATCCGCGCAAATCAGGGTTTCCGCTGGCACGGCCATAACGACATCGACACCCTGTCATCATTCTACATCCGCGTTCCGGCTGTCGATACCACCTATGCCTTCGATGTCCTTTGCGAAGGATACAAGGACCAGACTATCACCGTCGACGTCAAGGCATCAACACACGAAAACTATCAGGAAATTCCTCTCATCCTTATGGAACGGGCGCCCAGGCAGCTCAAGGAACTTTCTGTTGTCTCATCCAAAATCAAATTCTACAACAAAGGCGACACAGTTGTATACAACGCCGATGCTTTCCAGCTCGCCGAGGGCTCTATGCTCGATGCTCTCATTGCTCAGCTCCCCGGCGCAGAACTGAATACCGACGGGCAAATTAAAATAAACGGCGAATTTGTTGAATCGCTCCTGCTCAACGGTAAGGAATTCTTCGACAGTAACAACAATGTGATGCTCGAAAACATCGCTGCTTACACCGTAAAGGATATTCAGGTATTCGAAGGGCAATCTCTGGACGCTAAGCGAAAAAACGATATGACGGCCCCAAAGGTGCTGACTATGGATGTACGGCTCAAGAAGGAGTACAACGTTGGCTGGATTGTAAACGCACAAGCAGGTTACGGTACCGACGACCGTTATCTGGGACGACTTTTCGCTAACTGGTTCAACGCAACCACTCGTGTCTCTCTTGTGGGGAATGTCAATAACCTCAACGATAACCGCACTCCCGGAAAATCCGACACCTGGACCCCCGAGCAAATGCCTTCCGGACGGAAGGAGAACCGAAGCGTCGGCATTGATTACAACTATGCCAACGCCGAGGAAACAAAGGAAGCCGGCGGCGACATCAACTTCACCCAGTCCGTCGATAAGGTCGACCGTACCACATACCGTACAAACTTCCTCCCCGATTACAACACCTACGAGGACGTTTTTGCAAACAACACTAACCGAAACTGGCGCCTGAACACATCCCATCGAGTTAATTTCACCGGCAAAAACCTCCGTGGCGGGGCTTACATTAGTGGTAATTACGGCAAAACCAAGAATATTGGTTCGGCTCTCTCCGGCTCTTTCAATGAAGAGCATGAAGATATGGACCGGCAGATTCTCGAAGCTATATATTCCGGTGATCCGGCTCTGGTTAATTCAATTATTAACCGCTCCCGTACTGCAACCGATTCCCGCTACACAAACTATAATGTCACTGTTCAGCCCTACATGGGCTTTAAAATACCCGGCTTGAGCAATTCTCTCAATGCTTCCCTCAGCTTCCAGCGTTCCGGAACCAAGCAGGAACTTTGGAATGACTACCAAATCAACTTCGGTGCAGATCCAAACCCGGCTGAACAACGCCGTCGGTACACTTTGACTGACCCCAACTACTTTAACCGTTTTTCCGCATCTTTAGCATACCAGTTGCGTGCCAAAAATTCTTGGATTTCTTTGAACTATCGCTACAGCTTCAGCGACGACCATAAGGACCAGTCCATGTATGCTCTGGAGCATCTGGCAGATATGGGTGTTTTCGGGGTAGTACCCGAAGGATACCTCTCTGTATTCGACCCCGCTAACTCGTTCCGCTCCCGTACCATTACAAACATACACGAATTCTCTCCTTCTTTTAATTATATTTCCGACCGCAAAAAGACCGGTTGCCTACTCATTAACCTCATGCCTCAAATTCAGCTCAACCACCGGAACTTCAACTACTTCACATCAGGTACAGATTACCGTATTTCAAAGTCCTACACTACAGTCACTCTCAACTCTATATGGTCCGGTATGGTCGAATACCAGTTCATCTCAAGAGAGATGAGCGGTCGAACTGTCTACAACAACTCCGTCCGATACAGCTACCGCATCGAACCAACTCTTCCCGACCTCGCCGACATGGTGGGCATCACTCTCGACTCTGACCCCCTCAATATATATATCGGTAATCCCGACCTAAAAGTACAGTACCGTCACCGACACCTGTTCCGTTGGGCATATAACCCGCAGAAATATCCCTTCGACAACATATTCTACTTAGGTTATACACATACCTCCGGTGCCCTCACCCGTGGATATATCTACGACTCATCAACCGGTATCCGACGCAACAAAATGTACAACGTCGACGGTAATCACACTTTCGCTATCACAAACGAACTCTCTTGGCAGTTCGGACCTAAGAAACAGTACACCCTCAGCTCTACCTCCGATGTCGACTTCACTACACTCCACGACATGGTAGGCATAAACCTCAGCGAACCCGTACGTACACAAGTCCGAAATCGCATTCTGTCCGAAAAAATTAAATTAACATGGCAAATCGGTGCTCAGAGCCTCGCACTGCGCTGCGACTACACAAACCGCTACACTACATCAACTCAGCAAGGATTCAACGCATTCAGCGCTAACCACATAAACTACGGTATCAGCGGAGTATTCAAACTACCCGCCGGCTTCGGTGCCTCAACCGACTTCATGTGCTACACCCGCACAGGATACGGCGTTGAACAGCTCGACAAAACCGACCCAATCTGGAATCTTCGAATCACCTACGCACCTCCAAAGCTAAAACGATGGATATTTATGGTTGACGGATTCGACCTCCTGCACAAACTCAACAACGTTGACTACACCGTAAATCAAGCCGGACGACTCGTAACCTACACAAACACCCTCCCGCGCTACATCCTATTCTCAGTCCAGTACCGCCTGAACATCCAACCCAAAAAGCGCTAACCCCCAAAAAACAGCCAAAAAATGTAGGGACGCTCGTTCCGAGCTATCCTTTACCCACAAATATGCGTTATATATAGAAAAACACAACAATAACGCATATGAAAAGTCATAGTATATTTAATGATCAGCGCCTCGATAAGGAATACGATTCTCTGGTTTCAGAAATGGTCACGGGCGGAAGTGCCGTAATCAACCGTTCATGTACAGACGCTTCCACCAAAAAGAGCGCCTACAGATTTATCAATAATC
>JAAVGX010000079.1 GCA_014800065.1 Bacteroidales bacterium
CGCCCTAAGAACAAGACAAGCAAAAGGATAACTCCAATCCACCAAACGCGCAAAAAACCAGCTAAAAAAATGTACGGACATCGCTTAGCGATGTCACCAACGTAAAAACAGCCAAGGCAAAAGCAACACCGCGCAAGCGGTACTTTGTCTTTGGCCCCGAGCTTCAGCTCGGACTATACAAGGAGAGCAAATCCCCACACAGCGCAAGTCTAAGTCCGCGAGCAGAGGCTCCGGGAACACTGCGGCAAAGAGAACATTGACATTTTGGTAAAAAAACACGCTCGCCTCACCATTAAAAGTAAACACACTCTAAAAAAGCCGGAGGCCCTGCAAAGGTCCTCCGGCCACTTTTTATGGAAGCCTGTGAATCATCAATAAATTCCGTGATAGGCCGAGAAAAGGCAACTTGCCAACGCGATTAGAATTACCAGCACAACTGCCCAGGTAATGATAGTCGACCGCGACGCCCCCTTGGCCTTGAATACCACACAGCATGATGTCCAGAATAAGGCCGCAAAAACCATGATGATACAGAGCAGTACTACTGCTGCACCCCACCAGCACAACCACTGCGCTGCCATATCGCTGCCATATTGGAATAGATGGAATCCCTTCAGGATAGTTATACTGCCGAATGCTCCATAGGAAATCATCGCTGTGATAAGGCAGATGAACGCCAACGCACATCCCACCATGCCGATGCCGGAGAAGAATCCCACAAACGACATCACCACCTTACCGGCAACCCGAAGCGCATTGGTTATGATATGCCCGACGTCCTCCTTATAAACAGGGGGAGCTACAAGCGTCTGCCCGATTGAGTCCACATTCACCGGCTCGCCCTTCATTTCCAGAACTTGACGGGGAGTCACGGCCGGCGGTATTATCATCCAAGCTATCAGATAGATTATTGTCAGAGGCCAAAAATAAGTACATATCGTCAGCGCCACAAAGAGCACTCGCATGATGTTGGCATTCCATCCCAGATATAGCGCAAGTCCGCCGAAAACGCCGCCGAAAACCTTATCCTGCATATTGCGGAAAAGACGATGACGCGCGCAGAATCCCGCGGTGAACGATTTTAACTGTGGCTTCGGCGGTGGAACGCTCCCGGTCCGGGACTCATCCTCAACTTCAACTGCTACTTCATCGTACTCCATAGAATGCTCATTAAGCTCCTCCGGACGACCCATTGTCGTAATGACATTCTGCACATCCGTCAGCGTAATTACGGCTGAACCGTTCTCAAGACGCTCACCGAAAAGTTCTCGGATACGACTCTCTATATCACTCACGATTTCCTGACCTTCCTCTCCACGGAAAGTCGTGCTCAGCTGGTGAAGATAGTTACTCAGAAGCTCATAGGCATCCTCGTCTATATAAAATACCTGCCCGTCTATATTGGCCGGAAATGTCTTTTTCATTCTTGGTAGTTTTTAATGTGGTTGACTGTAGATACGATTTCATCCCAACTGAGCTCCAGCTGTTCCAGAAACTCAAATCCGATTGGGGTAAGGGAATAATACTTTCGTGGCGGTCCGGAGGGCGATTCCTCCCATCGGTAGGAAAGCAACCCGTCATTTTTCAGACGTGTCAGCAGCGGATACAGCGTGCCTTCCATCAGTATCAGATGGGCCTCCTTGAGCCGTCCGATAATTTCGGAAGCATACGCATCGCCGTGCTTCAGCAACAGTAGCACGCAGTATTCAAGCATGCCTTTGCGCATTTGTGATTTTAGATTGTCGATGTTCATTGTTTAGGCTGTGATTGTAGATTCTTAGAGGGTGCCTGTTATTTTCGATGCAAATTTAGATACTTTTATAGTACTATGCAATACCAAGTACCTGAAAAACTGCGCAATTTAACAATTATTCACATTAAACCCCATTTTTTTCCTCCCCTGTGAATAAATGCGAGCAGAAATTTGTACCTTTGCATATGAATCACAACAGCCACTATATCTTTGAAATGCCTATAAAGGTCCGCGACTACGAAGTGGACTCCGAAGGCATTGTCAACAACGCAAACTATCTCCACTACCTGGAGCACACGCGCCACGAATTCTGCGAGCACGAAGGCCTTAGCTTCAAGCAGATGCACCTACAAGGACTCGACCCCGTGGTGACAAACATCTCCATAAAGTACATACGGCCCCTCGGCCTCGGCGACAGTATGATAAGCAAGCTGAACCTCTCACGGCGCGGACCGGTATTTGTCTTCCAACAGGACATCTTCACCCCGGAAGGCGATCCGGTTGTTCGAGCCACCGTCGACATTGTTTCTTTTGAAAACGGCCGACTCTCTCGAGGCGAAATTCTCGCAAAGGCTTTTGAAAAATACCTCAAATAACATGGAACACTACCCCGACATTGCATATAGAATTGCTTTAGCCACCTATAAGAATGTAAACTTAGGGGTAGCACGCACCATAGCCGAACGCGGAATCTCCCCCGAAGAATTCTTCACCCTCCCTTTGGCCGACTTACAAGTCCGCTCAGGCATCAACGCCAGAACGCTACGCGACAATTCAAGAGCCGAAGCTCTCCAAGCTGCTCTCCGAGAACTGGACTTCATGGAAAAGCACAATGTGAAAGCCGTGCTGTGGGACGACGAAGCATTCCCTAACCGCATGAAACAATGCGACGATGCCCCGGCAATCCTATTCGTTGGTGGAAACCCGAAATTCGAGTACAAACACATTGTATCAATCGTCGGAACTCGTCGTTGCTCTGCCTACGGAGCCGACATCTGCCGCCAATTAGTCACCGAGCTCGCCTCTAAGTTAGACGACCTCCTCATTGTCAGCGGATTGGCCTACGGAATCGACATCGCCGCCCATCGGGCCGCCCTCGCAGCCGGAGTACCCACCGGAGCAATACTCGCCCACGGCTTGAACACACTCTACCCTGCCGAACACCGCTCTGAAGCACGCGCAATGATGCGCGCCAATGGATTCATCGCCACAGAGTACACCGCAAATTCTCCAATCCATAGAGGTCAATTCCTTGCACGAAATAGAATCGTGGCGGCCTTGGCCGATGTGGTCATCATTGTCGAAAGCGACATTAAAGGTGGTGCTATGGCTACGGCGCGAATCGCAAACGCCTACAGCCGGGAAGTGTGCGCAGTCCCCGGTCGTCTAACCGATAAATACAGCCGTGGAACAAATTCCCTCATTTATAATAACGAGGCAACTCTGATTCGCGACGCCGACGACATAATTGCTTGTTGCGGATGGACCCCCAAACCAAAAGAAGGACAGCAGCAAACACTCGACTTCGAGCTAAACCCCGACCAACAGCGCATCATAAACGCCCTTCGCCGGAACCCCGACAACACCGTCAATGAACTTTCCATCGCTTTGGACATCCCCGTAAGCAAACTCTCGGGAATCCTTTTCGAAATGGAAATGGACAGCCTCATCGTAGCAATCCCCGGCGGAAGATACTGCATCATCGACGCCAATCTATAATAAGATTGCCCTAAGCCGGCAATTATTTCCACAACCAAACTTGCGCGTTTTCCGTTATTTTAATACCTTTGCATCAACAGTAGATTACCGTGAAAAATTAAATCCATTGAACTATGGCAAAACGAATAATCCCCGAATCTGAACTTATCATCAACCCCGACGGCACAGTTTTCCACCTCCACCTGCGCCCCGACCAGTTGATGGACAATATCATCCTGGTAGGCGACCCCTCCCGCGTTGACATGGTCGCCTCGTTCTTCGACCAAAAACTCTACGACGTATCATCTCGCGAATTCCACGCTATCGGCGGCTCATACAAAGGAAAACCCGTCATGTGCCTCAGCCACGGAATCGGACCCGACAACATCGACATCGTAATCAATGAACTCGACGCTCTCGCAAACGTCGACTTCAACACTCGCGAAGTACGCCAACAACTCCGCTCACTCACAATGGTGCGCATCGGCACTTCAGGAGCCCTTCAACCCGAACTATCTCTCGGCACACCCGTAATTGCAAGCTGGGCAATCGGATTCGACGGCGTCCTTAACTATTACCAAGGACGAAACGAAATCGCCGACCTCAAATTCGAAAAAGCGTTCTGCGACTACACCCATTGGAATCCGCTCTGGGCAAAACCCTATGTAGTCCCATCCGACCCCGAACTGGTTGCACGAATCGGCGGTGACGACATGGTACGCGGAATCACAATTTCTGCCGTCGGATTCTACGGACCCCAAGGACGAGAAGTTCGCATACCCCTCGCAAACCCCGACCTTAACAGTCGCATTGAATCTTTCGAATTCGACGGTCGCAAGGTCACAAACTACGAAATGGAAAGCGCTCCTCTGGCTGGACTCGGAAAACTAATGGGACACAAGTGCATGACCGTTTGCTGCATCATCGCAAACCGATTCAACACCGAAGCCAACCCCAACTACAAAGCCGGTATGCCCGACCTGATTCGAACTGTCCTCGACCGAATCTGATTATGACCGAAAAAGAAAAAATGTTGGCCGGACTCATCTACGACGCCAACTACGACCCTCAGCTAATCGCCGACCGTCAGCGTTGCAAAGAGTTGATCCGCGACTATAACGACCTCCGACCCTCTAACACCGAAGGTCGCACAAACCTGTTAAAGCAGTTATTCGGTGCTACAGGACAAACTCTCCTCATCGAACAACCATTCCACTGCGACTACGGCTTCAACATCGAAGTTGGCGAAAACTTCTATTCCAACTTCAACCTCGTTATCCTCGATTGCGCAAAAGTAACCTTCGGCGACAACGTATTCATCGCCCCCAACTGCGGATTCTACACCGCCGGACACCCGCTCGAAGCAGCCGAGCGCAACAAAGGACTCGAATATGCACGCCCAATCACTGTAGGAAACAACGTATGGATCGGCGCTCAAGTATGCGTACTCCCCGGAGTAACCATCGGCGATAACTGCGTAATAGGCGCCGGAAGCGTAGTCACCCGCGACATCCCCGCAAACTCATTAGCCGTAGGCAACCCTTGCCGACCAATACGCAAAATCGACCAATAAGCCCCACCCAAGCCTAACATTCATAACCCCAACCCATAGAGCAGGGATTTTTCCGAGGCAGCCAACAACAAAACAGCTGTACATCCGAAAAATCCCTGCCCTTTCATACCCGGTCTTAAAAAAATCATACTTTAGCACAAAATCTCTTGCAAAATAGAAAACAAAACACTATATTTGGCGCAACTAATACCATCACATGCTCCAAAGCACCTCAAAGTGCCCCAAAAGGAACCGCATCCCAATCATTTACACCATAAATCACCGCCAAAAGTATGAAAGCCAAATCAATATCCAAAGCAAGGATGATTGCTACTCTAATCTTTTCATACTTGCTGTGCAACTACGCCTACCCTCGCCAACTGCAGTCCTACCAAGGCTTGAGCGCAGGAGAACTTGAAAGCAACGAGTGGATATTGTGTGGAAGAGCCGATATAGCCGACAGAAATGCCAATATATATTTGTCGGACAGGTTGTATATTGAAAATCTACCCGGACGTGAAGATTTTTACATAATACGAGAAGATTCAGTATTTTGGACGGGCTATCATGTAGGTCGACGGCTCGGCGTACTTGCCGACAGTCCTGTATTTATATACAATAGAAAAAGTAGTCATACTGACTCAAATACAGCCCAATATCGAGCGACCGGACTCTACGATGTAAATACTGTAGTGCAAGAAGGCGGGGATATAAAGTGGTGTATCTCCGGCTATGGAAATGCAATCATAAGTCCTGCGGATACTATACATGGAGCAGTTCTTACAAAGCAAATTGTTGAAACGCGTCCTATCCTTCCCGAAGTGTCCGCCGATTCCGAGCCTCTGGTGAGGATCATTTACAGATGGTATGATTCTCAAATGAAGATGCCGTTTGCAATCCAGTGTGATAATGAATTATTCTTAGACTCCAATTTTGACGAATGTATTTCTGTTGAGGCAGATGAGGCCAACGGTGTGGATGTTGAACGCTTACACCTAATAATTGACTCGGCTACTATAAGCTACGATTATGGAAAAGTGACCGTGTTTACCGACGAACCGGTATCTCTCAATGTATATATCATGGATGTAAGTGGCAACATATACGCTTTTGCATCAGGTTTCTCAACCGAGTTCGAACTCGACACTTCTGACTTACCCTCAAATCAATACATAATTTCAATTGTAGCGGAAGCCGATCCGATGTATACACGAAAAGTTCTATACCGGAAATAATATATCACACAGGTAATGAGACGGTATCGCTTCATATTTATAGCCACGCTGCTGTACGCTATCTTCCTCCAGGGAGTGAGCGCACAGAATTATGTGACGCCGGTAAGAAACGACATTACGCCCCCGTCTCCTCAGTCCGCGGCCATTGTGGCTGTTCAGACCCCCGAGCCCGACCTGCTCACGGGCGCTGTAAATGTGGATATACCTATATATACATTACAAGCCAATGATTATTCACTCCCCGTATCGCTAAAATACCATACCAACGGAATCAAAGTGTTCGATGACCCCACGCCATTAGGCTACGGCTGGACCTTGCTGCCGGCACTGCGCGCAACGCGAACCGTATACGGGCGCCCGGACGATCTCTATCCGTTTGTTCCGACCAATCCTCAGACCGCTGAGAATCCGATGGGTATGGCTTTTATGTGCATGGTGGGTGACGGAGTGCAGTCACAACTCTATAAACAGCGCTACGATAGCGAGCACGATGTCTTCACATTCGCATTGCCTTCCAAAACTATAACCCGAGTGCTGGATATGTCTTCCGGAAACCCCGTATTCAAAGGTGGAAACGACTATGAATACAAGGTGGTTGCCAATACCGACCTCACAACTATTACCGTCACCGACCCCTATGCCAACCGCTACGAGTTCGGAAAGACCTACGAGATTTATTATCAGGATGACGGAAGAGTTGTGCGCACGGCATGGGCTCTCTCAAACATCTATCTTGACAATGACGACCAAATAACTTTCAGCTGGACCACCGAGCGTCATGATGTAGTTGGGGGCTCGTGGCTCGGAGGACGTATGTTTATGGATACTACCATTTTAAGTGAATGGGGCGGAGCTACATACGGGCCGGAAGTATACGAGAGTGATAACTACCAAGCTGCCAATTTCACACGAATCAACGAGTGCAGGTCATTCTTGCAGCTCAACTCAATCTCTTTCAAAGATATTCAGATAAAAATCAGCTATCTCACCTCAGGCGCCATCCGCGCAATGACTAATATTGAGGTGCGAAGCGAAGGTGAAATCCGAAGAACATTTAATTTCACCTACGAGGGAACTAACTACACTTTGCTTAAGAAGATCGACGGCGGCCTAGGGCAGACTTATTCTTTCGAATACAACACATCGTTCGGAACTTCGCCCCTTTCAAATTGGGCTACTATCCATAGTCAGGACTGGTGGGGCTATTTCAATAACAAACCCAATACCAACCTCACTCCAAAATTGACTATAAAAAGGTACCTCCACAACCTGATTGTTGAAGGCGAAGATAAGGTGATCGATGGTGCCGACAGAAGTGTAGATGTTAATGCCATGCAGGCCATGATTTTGAAGAAAATCGTTTGGCCTACCGGTGGTACAACTTCCTACGTATACGAACCTCACAAATTCGCCCCGACAAATCTTGATACCAACAGCGAAGTAACATCTTGGTACAATGCATCTCTGAGCGAAGGTGGAGGCCTGCGGGTGCGGTCAATTACCACGACAACAGGCTCCGGCGATTCAAATCCCACCACTGTTTCATATCAGTATCCGTTGGCAACCGTACGCGCAATGCCGACTACTGCCTCTTTTGTCGAAATTTACGAGGCATTGGTTCATTGTCCAATGCCGGATCCCTTCCACCCGAAGATGACCACACCTCTACGTCAGGTCAATGTATTGCCGGTTTCCAATTATATGAGGTATGACGACGGTGTCACTCCACTGTGGTACCAGACAGTAACAGCCGTTTATCCGGAAGGTAAGGTTGTGGTGACTCACGAAGATAAACTTGCAGCCATCGGTCCAAAACCAACTGTGACTTATGGTAAGCGTATCCCCAACGACAAGTTGTATTTGTTTGGAGTATCACCGGTGATGACCAGCCGGAAGATTTACAATAGCGCAGGCAGTTTAGTAGAGGAAAATGAATATACCTATACAACCAGAAGCGGCTCGGCGATTATAAACCATAATGTAACACGGGAAAAGTTGTTTCTGGGCGACAATGAATCGTCGCCCGATGTACCCGACGGCTGTTACCCCGAAAGTCCAAGAACCAATTTGATTATTGACGACGCATATTCAATCCGTACTTACGCTGTCGTGCCCTACGATGTATCTTTGTCCAAGACCACTACCACAGAATATGCCGAGAACGGCAACTTCACCTGCACTCAAACCTTCTCCTACAAATCGGGTACCGGGTTGCTGAGCGAGGTGTCTGAGAGCACTTCCGACGGGTCTGTGAGCAAAACGCAGTTGACATATCCCGACAGAAGCATGGGCGATGTGGCACTCAGGATGATGGCAGCCAACTGCATCGGAGTGCCTGTGCGGGAAGTAATCACCCGCGGGGGCACGACCACGGTAGCCGAGGCCGAGTACACACTCACTCCAGGCGCGCCAAAATGCTTCCGCAAAAAGCAAGTACGTATAATATATCAGAACCCCGCCGACACCATCTACGGACCCGTGTGCACTTACAACAGATATGGGCACCTCATCCGTACCACCGATGCCGACGGACTGGTGACTGACTGGACATGGAATGACTACAACCCGACATCCAAATCGGTCAACGGCCTGATTACCGGATTTGACCATAAACTGTTGGTTGGTCTGTCGCAAGTAACAGCCCCGTGGGGTACCAAGACTAAATATACCTACGACGGCATCGGGCGCCTCGAATCCGTAACTATCGATGGCCTGGGAAAGATCAGCGGCTATGCCTATGGTCTGGGTAATCAATCTAATTACATCGATGCCACAACCTATCTGAGCGCAACCTCAAACAACGTCATCACCGAACTCTACGACAATCTGGGCCGAATCTCCACCAGAATGAATTCCACATCCGGCACATCGCAGCGGTTCGAGTACGACAATATGGGGCGCAACATCCGTGCGAGCGTACCCTCAACGGCATCGCCCGGCACTTACGATTACAACCTCACCGCCTACGAAAAGAGTCCGCGTGGAAAGGTTGTGTCCACCACCAAAGCCGGCAGCGAATGGCACACGGGCGACAAATCGGTGAAAGTACGCACCCTGGTAAACACCTCAACCGGCACCTACGCCTGTCCGCGCTACAGCATCAGCTCCACAGGCCTTATCACCCATCACGGCAACTACGCCGCAGCCGGCCTTCTCATAAACGAAGTGACCGACGAAAACGGCCATATCACTCGCACATACACCGACAAATCGGGCCTCGAGGTGATGAGCGAGGAAGGCAAGGGCAGCGATATGCTCCGCACACGGCGCGTTTACGACGGTTACGGACGCCTGCGCGCCATCCTGACTCCGGCGCTGACCGACGGCAACATCAGCATCTCCGACCGCGAGTTCCAGATGAAGTGCTACGAGTTCGGCTACGACGGAGCGGGACGCCTAATCTCCAGCCGCAGTCCCGGCATGACCAAGCCCAACCAAACCCGCTTTTCGCGCGGAGGACGCGTGGTGGCAGAGCGCACCGCAGCCATGGCCGACGGCAAATGGCTGGTGCACTTCTACGACGCAGCCGGCCGTCTGGCGGTGACCGACGAAGCATCCCTGAGCGAATCCCAGCTCAAGGCATTGCAGAAAACATTCAGCATCGCCGCCTACACATCGGCCACGTCCATCGCGGGTTACACTCTCACTCCTGCAGCGCCGTTCACAATCACCACGCCCCTGTACGCCTCCTATTACGACACCTACGACTTCCGCAGCAAGTGCGCTGACTCGCAGATGCCCTCGGTGAGTGGCTCTCGCAAGGGTTTGCAGACCGGAGCCTACGACGGCTCAAACCTGAGAGATGTTGCCGGCGGCAAAGGCTACTTCGCCGTGATGCAGTATGACGACTGGGGGCGCCTGATCCGCTCCGACCGCCAGTGCGACAAAGGCGTTCTGACCGATATATCCACCTACGACCGCGCAGGTAACGTACTCACCTACACCCACAAGCTCACCAAGACCGACGGCACGGTGCTGACCCTTTCAGGCACCAATACCTTCGATGGCGCAGGACGCGTGAAGAAATGGAACTCACAGTTTGGAAGCTCCAACGCCGGAGCGGATGTAACCTACGGTGCATACGGGACAGTGAGCAAGGAAAAGTACGTCAACGGAGCTGAGCGGCAGTATCTCTACGACTGCCACGGCTGGCTTACGGAAATAAGGAATATCCCCAATATGTTCGTAACCGTTCCGGGTCTGACATATGCCTTCTACACCGAAGCCACCGGCACTGCCGAACCACAGATTTCGCTTGACTATCCCGGCAGCTACACAGAAAAGATACTCTATGCCGACGGCACCAATCCACGCTACGACGGCACGGCCTCGGCGCACGTGTCCTCGTTGGGAGGCCGCTACGACTACACCTACGATAATCACGACCGCCTGACAGCCGCAGCCTATTCGAGCTCCACCCGAGGTGAAAACTACTCCACCGAGTATAGCTACAACGCCTTAGGAGCGCCGACAAGCCTCAAACGCAATGGCAGAACAGTAGCCCTTTCCACCTTAGGTGGAGGCTTCGGCGTGCTCGACGACCTGACCTACAACTGGGATGGAGCTCAGCTTCAGTCGGTGACCGCCGTAGCCAACGGCAGCGACTACTACGGTCGCACCGGCTTCCCGCTGAGTGCAACCGGAGGCACCGCCGACTTCGAATTCGACGCCGCAGGTCAAATGACCAAGGACAGCTCCCGCAAAATCACAAATATCACCTACAACCGTCAGGGATTGCCAACCCAAGTACAATTTGAAAATGGTACATACATTTTATATGACTATACCTATTCAGGAGAGCTTTTAAGTTCTAAGACTTATGTACTTTCCACTGCCAATGGACGACCGATGTCGTTTTTATATACCAAGCGGGAATATTATGGAGACTTCATTTTCGAGAACGGCGCTCTGAGCATGGTCAACTTCCCAGGCGGCTATTTCGACGGTGACGGCAACCCCAACTACCGCCACACCGACTGGCAGGGCAACGTAACGATGGTTACGAATAGCGAAGGCAAAATAGCCCAGCACACCGGCTACTATCCCTACGGCGAACCGTGGAGCGAACCGTCAGGCCAGCCCTACCTCTTCGGAGGCAAAGAACGTCTGCGCGAAGGAGCCCTGAACGAATACGACTTCGGCGCCCGCCGCTACAACTCCGCCCTCGCCCTCTGGACCACCCCCGACCCCCTGGCGGTTGCATTGGATGCTGTAAATCCTTATGTCTATTGTGCAAGCAATCCAATTAGATACGTTGATCCCTCGGGGTGTGAAATAATTGATCATAATGATATGTTGAAAGATTATGTCCGTTATTTGGAGAATCTTTTAGAAACATTAAAAGAGTTTAAAGGACTCGATTCTGAGATCAAACGCAATTTTACTTCATTTTGTAAGTCGCAACTATCGCAAATAAAGGAACTCAGCGAATCACAAATAAAATATCAGATATGTGAGGCTAAAAATGGAGAGAGTGAGACTGCTTTTGATGTAGCAAGTGGACATGTTTTAGTTTCCATAGATACGTCAGGGTCGCAAACGCGTTCTGTTTTCGGGCACGAACTTCAACATGCTTACCAATTTGAAATCGGACAACTCTCGTTACCGACTTCTGATTCCGGTTTATCCACCGCTACGCTTTATGACATCAATGATGAGGTGGATGCATATAGGGTAAGCCAAATTCTTGAGATTGGGATGCTATATTTTACAAAACCTGATGATAAAAGTGTTCAATATAACACAAGCAAAACTCCACAATGGCTCCCTAATAGAATGAGTAAAAAGGATGTGAAGCAGATATCTACCGATTATGAGAATTTGCCTGACAAGGACTTACGAATCAAGCGTGGGAAAAATAAAAAATTGATGGAAGTATTAAGAAGTAATTATAAAGACAAAAAAGAAATGTATAATATCTATCGATTTGGAGAATAATCAAATAATATTATGGATCCAGCAAAAAATATATTTTATGAGAATAAATTGCAGTTTGCTTTCGGCTTATTTCTCTTAGTAAGTATGTTTTCGGGTTGTAAGGCAATAGTAGACAATGTGACCAAAGTCCAAACGGGAACACTATCTGAAGAACAAGTCTGTTTTTACACTCAAGCACTTCCTAAATGGGTTTACCATACCTATAATGAGAACGGAAATAGAGATGGTTATTCTACTGGTAGTTGGTTCACCTTTTTTGAAGATTCTACTTTTATAGTTACTGATAAACTGAATGGTGACTACAAACTTTCGACTCAGCTTAAGGATGTTGGTAAATTTGTCGAAGCCGGTCAATATAAGTTTATTAATGATAGCATACTTGAGATAAATTATAATGATGGGAACGTTCCTCCAATGTTTTGCTTTGATTATGATCCATTATTAAATAAGAGTGTAAAAGTCAGATTTAACGGGACAGAAGGATTTTATGTTGCGCACAAACTTTTTTCTTCTGTTTGGGATTTAATAAACCAAGGAGATTTACTCATTCCTGAAGATGCTAATTTTAAAGAAAATAGTTGTGATACAGTAACTCGTTTCAGCACTGTTGACCTATTTTCTTTTTCATTTTTTAGTCTTTTGCGAAAGGAAGTTTTATTGAGAATGAATATTGGCCCACATTATTCCGTTTATCTCACAAGAAGATCAAAAGGGACTCAGAGTGGTGATAGTATCTCACAACCACCAACCTCAACATATGAGTTTGTCTTAAATATTAGCGATGTTGATAAGAATTATTTAAATATTGTCGATCTAAGGGAGGATAAAAGCGACGTCATTAACATGGTTACGGTGTATACGTATGGAAATGTAGTATCTCGTTGGTATCCTGACCAATTAAGGTTTAAGAGAAAAGGTGATAGGTTGGTATTGCTAAATCATGATGGGAGTGAGAGCAAACAAGTAATCAAGATGTATTTCCCTAACAAAAAGTAAAATGATGAGGTATAACCAACCCCACCCTGACGAGCAAATGACTATGGACACTTCCAGAGGACTCTCCACCATCACCCACAAC
>JAAVGX010000080.1 GCA_014800065.1 Bacteroidales bacterium
GCTCATGATGATGACCGAACCGCCATCGTTGAGGATTTTCTTCAGAGTGGGGAGTGCTCCGCGGATACGGGTATCGTCGGTGATATTACCGTTTTCATCCAGAGGCACATTGAAGTCCACGCGCACAAGGGCTTTTTTACCCTTGAAGTCAAAATTGTCCATTGTCATGACAGTACTATTTTTGTTAGTTTCAGTTTTCGAGTTTATTGATGCAAATTTAAGAATTTTCCATGATAAAAACAAAGGGAGCGACGTTTTTTTGTCGCGCCCTTCGAGGGAATTATTCAGATCGTATTATCGCATTCTTTTCATGGTCTCAAATTTCTTTCGCCTGTTCAATTTGAGCCGTTGTATTTTTAGTAGTTCCACTGGCAGGCAATCATTCGCAGGTTGGGGCAAGCGATGGTGCGCATATCAGTGATGAAGTTGTATCGGCAGTTGATGTAGGTCAGAGCCTGGTCGAACGATACATCAAGCATGGTCAATTCGTTGTTGCTGCAAATCAGTCGCTGCAGGAAGGTCTGGTTGGAGAGGTTCAGCGAGGTCAGGTCATTGTAAGAGCAATCAACGTAGGTCAGGTTAGGACAACCGGTCACTTCGAAAGTGGTAAGGTCGTTGTAGGAGCAGATCACGTCCAGAAGGTTCTTGCAGTCGCGCACGCCAAGGGTCTTCATGGAGTTATCGGAGCAAACGAAGGTGGAAAGACCGGGCAGCCCGCTGATAATCAGGTTGGTAACCTTGTTATCATCCATGTTGAAGTTTTGAAGGCTGGTCACACCGGCAAGAGTAAGACCGGTCAGATTATTGTAGCCACAGTAAAGGTTCTTCAGTGCGCTGCAATCTGTAATAGCCAGTTCTTCAAGGTCGTTGCTCTGGCAGTTCAGCGTTTCGAGAGTTGAGGAGCCGTGGAGGTCCAGGCTTACAAGGTGGTTGGAGGCAACGTTGAGGTCCTTGATGAAAGGAACGTTGGAAATTTCAAGTTCGGAAAGGCGGTTGTTATTCAGAGCCACCTTGGTTACGGCAGTACATCCGGCGATGTCTACGCTTGTGAGTTTGTTGCGGGAAGCATTGAAGTCGACGAGTGCGGCATCGTTGGCAACACTTACTGAAGTAAGGGCGTTGCGCGAAACATCCACCTTGGTCAGAGCGGTGAAGCCGGAAAGATCCAGTGAACCGCCCAATTTCTTTCCTTTCCAATCAATGGCGGTGACGTTCTTGCCAACCACTGTAACGCCTTCCCAGGTAGAGGGGTCTTTGACGTTGGTGATTTTCAGGGCTTCGGCGTTGGTTGCTGCTTCCTGTGCGGGTTCGTTAAGAAAGTTCTGAAGGGCTTTCAGCTCAGCCTTGTTTACCTGAGCGAAGCTGGCTGCGCTGCTGAGGGCGACGGCCAAGAATAATGCGATCTTTTTCATAATGTTTTATGTATCGAGTGATGTTATATTGTTTGATATTTAAACGCCGGGGCAAAAAAAATGTTCACGCACTATATATTTTTTTGATGTCTTTTCCCGATTTTTTTGATGCAGAAATGCTATTTTCTTCGTATCTTTGCAGAGCTTTCGCCCCGACCGCGAAAATCATAATCTGAATATACACAATTATAATATTCCCATGAAACTCAAAACCATCCTTGCCTCGATGCTGGTGCTCACAAGTATGTACGCCGGTGCCGAGCGAATCGCCGTTCTGAGCGACGTTCATGTCACACCGGGCAATGCCTGCGACTCAATGCTGCGTGTGGCTGTCGACGAAATCAATGCCGGAAACTTCGACTTCGTCGTCCTTGACGGCGACCTCACCAACGAGGGCTCCGACGAACAGCTCCGTAATGTGAAAGCTATTATGGATAATGTGCGGCACCCTCTGTACGTGCTCCCCGGAAACCACGAGAACAACTGGAGCCAGAGCGCCACTAAAACATTCGTTGACCTCTGGGGCAACGATCGTTTCTTCGCCGAATTCGACTCCCTTGTCATTGTCGGTATCAACTGCGGCCCATTCATGAAGATGGGCGACGGTCACATCAAGCAGGAGGACCTCCACTGGCTTCGCTCAACACTCTCAAACGCCACTCCCGGAAAACGTATCCTCAACTTCAACCACTACCCTATCCTGCCCGACGATCTGGACAACTGGGCCGATTACCTTGAAGTACTCGAAGAATTCCCCGTCATTGCTCACATCAACGGTCACTACCACTCTTGGCGAGCATATAATGCCGGTGGCGATGACCAAAAAGGAACACTTCCGGCAATCATGGTTCGCGCTCTCGACATGCGTAACAATAACTATGGCTACTCAATCATCGAGCTCGAACCCGATTGGGTAAAAGTATACGACAAAAAAATCGGACAAGCTGCAACTCCCAAGCTCGCAGTGCCCGCAACCACAAAGCATCGCAAGGCAAAACGCCCCGAAATGCCTCAAATCGTCGCCCCGGAAGGTTTTGAAGTCACCAAAGTGTGGACCGACAGTGCATCTATCTTCACTCGTCTCGGATTCGACGCGGCCAACGTGTACTTCGGCAATTCTCTCGGCCAAGCCCGCGCCATCAACAAAGCCAACGGCAACCTGGCCTGGAGCGTGCCCACCGGCGCCTCACTCTTCGCCCGACCTGTGAGCATGAACGGAAAGGTTGCAGTGCCTATGCACGACGGCATCATGATGCTCGATGCAAAAACCGGAAAACTCGTCCATAAAGAAAACTCCAAAGAAGGCCCCTATGTAGCCGACGGAACCCTTACTCCCGACGGTAAAGGTTACATTCAGGGCGGATACAAACGTATCGAACGCCGCAACCCCAAAAACGGTAAACTGGTATGGAGCTACGACTCCCTGTTCAACTACTGCCAGGCAGCTCCCGCCATTGAGGGCTCCGATCTCATCTTCGGCGCCTGGGATACAAACCTGCGCAACCTCGACCTCAAAACCGGCAAACTCCGCTGGGTGTGGAACAACGGAAAAACCGCCAACATGCTCGGCCCGGGCAATGTGGTACCCGTAATCGCCGGCGACAAAGTTTTCATCGTTGCCCCCGACCGATTCATGACCGCCCTCGAACGTGCCACCGGTCGCCAGCTCTGGCGTAACAACGACCACCGCTACCGCGAAAGCCTCGGCCACAGCGCCGACGGAAAGCGCGTATACGCAAAAACAATGGACGGCGAACTTGTGGTTGTAGATGCCACTGCTCCCGAATTCAAGGAAATCGCCACCATCGACATGGGTCTGGGCTACGACCACGCTCCATGCATCGTTGCTGAGCAGGACGGTGTAATCTACGCCGGATCTCGCCACGGCGAAGTAGTCCTCATCGATGCCCAAACCCTCACCCCCATCGCACGCCTGCCTTTGGGCAAGAGCGAAGTCAACGGAATCGACATCGACCCTAACACCGGCGATGTTTACGCATCCCTCATTGAAGGTACAATCTTCAAAATCAACAAAAAGTAATCAAAACAATATTCCCAACCCAAAATGCCGACCGTCCCCCAAAACGGCCGGCATTTTTTGTTAGCCTAAAAGATAAGTAAAACAACTCTACACAAACACATAAAAAGGGGCATGAGGAAAAATCCTCAAAAAAGAGGTGAATGTGTACCTGTTAGAAAAACCGCTCTTTATATTCTAACGGCTGCTCAAAAGTGTGGGGTGATGGAGATGAAGAATTCAAAGTTGATGCCGGGCATGGGGCGCGAAAGAACCGACAGATAGTCTTCGTTGAAAAGGTTGTTTACCGCCAACTTCATCTGAAGGTCAGCCAACTTAAAATTCAATCCCTTTTCAAGGGTGGCATTGTTCATAAAATAAACAGGCAGTGAACCGGTGAGGGTAACATCGTTGCTGCTCATGGTAAAGCGACGCGAATAGTACACCCATTTATAACTCAGCGCCCAACCGCGCCATTGAAGGCGTCCGGTCAGTGAGGCTGTGTGGCGCGGGATGTAGGGCAACTGTTTACCTACCGAGCGGTCGCCATCGGTCATCGCCTCCCCGCAGTTCACCGACGGTGTCCAGGAATAGGAACCGTTCAGGTTCAACAACCAACCTTGAGCCGGACGCGCCACCATGTTGGCCTTCAGCTCAATTCCGTAAGCATGAACCTTCTTCACATTTCGCGGGCTGAAAAACCCCTTGGTCGTGGGCAGCCATATTATCCAATCGTTGATTCGGGAGTCGAACCATGTAGCCGAAAGTGTCATCGACCCGGGAACAATCTTTGTCCACCCCAAAGTGCTCGAAGCTCCGGCATCGTAGGTCCATCCGCTCTCATTTTTCAATTCCGGATTGCCTCCCGGAAGGAAGTAAAGGTCGTTGAGGGTGGGGAATTTATGATTGCGCGAAGCGGAAGCTTTCAGCATCACGTTGCCTCTTCGGGACAATAACCCGTCCACAAAGAGAGCGGGAATCACCGGGGCAAAGCGGTCGCCGAACATTTCTTCACGAATCACCGCCGAAATGCCTATACGCTTAACCGGCTGCCATTTGGCCGACACCGCACCCGAGAGTTCGATGCGCTTGGCACGATAGCCCGTGGCGGCTGCACCACCTGCGGCTGTGATAATGTTCTTGTCGCGACTTTCAACATTCTGCTGATTGGCCGTAATGGAGGCATTGAAAAGCCATTTCTGCGATGCGATCCACTCAACCTTTCCTTGACCGAAGAAGGTTGTGACTCGGCTTCGGGAGGCCGTCATATGCGCCCAGTTATCGTCACTGATTTCGCGACGGTAATCGTAGCTCATACGGGTGTGCGCAACGCCGGCATTGACGGTGGTTTTCCAATCGGCCTCGCCGGTATGATTCCAGCCCGTTACCACCCTGAGCGTATTCTCTATCTGTCGATTCTCGAACCCGCGCTCATCGCCGTACTCGGTGGTGAGCATCGGTAGTTCGCGGTTATTGCGCGTGAACCAGGCGTTCAGGCTTATACGGTCCACATTAGTGGGCTTGAAATAGACTTCCTGAAGAGCGTTCAGGTCCTTGAACGAACCGCTGCGGTTGCGCTCCGTAGGATGATATTGACCTACGATGTTGTGGTCATCATCGTAGATGTTAACCTTCTTATCGTGATTTATGTATTTGTAATCGTTCGGCGATGAAGAATAGGAAAAGCGCGTGGAGGATGTCCATTTTTCAGAACCATAAGTCACACGCACAAACTCATCGAAGGTGCTGAAAGAGCCTACACCCTGAATATACTGCGCGCTCCAACCATCCGGAACATTATCCGATGTAGAAAGCGACACAAGGCCTCCCAGACCGCCTCCGGTTTCGTTGACAGAAGATGTGCCGTGAACCAGCGATGCCTTGTCCACAAAAAATGAGGGGATGGTGGAAAAGTCGGTCATGCCAAGCATAGGGCTGTTGAGGCTCAGTCCGTTCCACGTCACCTGGGTATGCGATGGCGATGTACCTCTGAAAGCCACCGTCGAGAGTGTAGCACGACCGTAGCTCTTCACAAAAACCGACGAGTTGTAGGTAAGCACATCGGCCATGCTCAGCGCCACGTTTTCCTTCAGCGCAGCTGAATCCACATCGGTGCGCTGGATACCGATATCCTTCATCGGACGCCGTCCCCACACCACGAACTCGTTCAGTGACCGTGGCATTTCCTGGCCGAATACGAGCACAGGTAGGATAATCAACAGGTACAGAATACGTTTCATTTCCAACAAAATGCACCGGGAGTCACACCCGCATAAAATTGATTCTTAAGCACACCGGCAGCCGAATAGCGGTATATCAGCCCCTGCTGCTGATAATCGATGGCATCTGCCACATAGATGTCGCCATCCCAAGGGCTTACTGTCAAGCTGTAATAGATAGTGCCGCGATCGGGAATGACCGGGGCATCGGGTAGATACCGATCTTCGGTGTTCATGCTCCACACTCCTCCGTTTATCCAATAAATACAATCACCCTCGGCATTGATAACGAGGTCTTTAACACTGTCTTTTGCTCCAAAAACAAATCGCCGGACAACCTCCATGGTTTCGGGGTTCACAACAACAAGCGAGGGAGCCTCGTGTCCGTAGGGTGAGGTGGCATCGCCTCCGTCGCAGAGCACCCACAGGCGTGAACGGTTATCCAGCACCATCGACCGAGGTTGGATTCCCACCTCCAGTGATGCATCCACTTCATCCGTATCGCTATTGATGCGGATTATTCGGTTCTGATAGCTCCAGCAGGTGCAGTACACATATTTCCCAATTTGAACCATCTGTTCGGTGGACCCGGAAGATGTGTTCATATCCGGCACGGTGATATAGCCGGTGATTTCGTAGCGCTTGGGGTCGACAACGGTAATCCGATTGTCCCAAAGCTGGCTAATATAAGCCTTGCGGTCGTTCACAAAATGGATGAACCGCGGTGAGGTCAGGTTTTCGATACGACCGATTTCCTTGAACGTGTCGGGATTGATAGCGAATACAACATGGCTGTTATTCACCACCACCCAAAGACGATCGTCTTGCATGGTCAGCGATTGGGCCACATCACCGAGCCGAAATCCATTTGCTCGATAGAACAGTTCATTCTCCACCGAGTTATCCGCAGGGTTATAGAACGATAATGTAGCATTTCCATATTGGAAGTTCCCCTCATTGCAGATAACAAGCCCGGATGCCGGGATGTCGATTTTCTCTACCTCCTCACCGTACTCCCACTTCATGCACCCGGCGCTAATCCCGAGCACAAGCACACTCAGCAATAGCCGAATTGCGGATATATTTTTAAAGCGCCAGATCATATACTCCCGTCACTTCAGTTGAACTCTCGCCCAAATGACCGCTTTGCCCGATCACGGCTGTTTGAATCTTCACAAAATCAATGAATTGCAGCCGTACCGAAGCTCCGGTGTCATCGACGGCATTGCTGATTTTGAACCCGGTGAATTGACCTCGTAAACCCTTGATTTCTACAGCGTCATCCCCACAATTATCGGCATATCCCCAACTGTAAGGCTCCGAACGCCACTGCCCGGTTTCGCTGTCGCGGTAGATTCGAGCCGGCAGAGAAAGACCGGTAAAGGTGATGGACGCTCCCATCCAGGTCGGGTAGTAAGAGGGTTGCTTATGCAGCTCGGGGAGATAATCCACTTCGCCGGTTTGGCCGGATGATGTGCTCCATTGCACGGATTGACCGGCTTCGGTCGGGCGGGTATAAGTAATTGTCACTGAACGTACTTCATCCCAATCGGCTCCTTTAAGGGCGTACCAGGTATCGTCGGGCTCGCCATTGCCGTTTTCATCCTGCATCACCCATACTATTCCGGGTTCATTGCTCGCTCCGCCGGCATTGATGAAAGCATTTCCCCCTACGGCAAAATCATAGCCGCCTCCGGCCACGATGCTGTGGTCAAAGCCCACTACAACATATCCCCCGAAGGCGCCCAACGAAATGAGCTTGCCGACAGCGAGCCGCTCCTGCGCCCACTGCACTGCCGCCTCCGAGCTCTCAAGCTCGCCCATAGTCTCATCGTTGATAAACTGCCCGGGTGCAGGGCGATAATCAAACACCTGAGTACAGGAGGCCTGGCTGGTTGCAGTTGCAGGACGGAGAGTTGCCCCGGTCTGCTCGGGTACATCCTCCTCTATCAATTCGAACTCGTTACACGAAATAGTGGCTATGGTCAACAGTAAGCCGACCATAGCCACAGGGGGAATACGCATTATTATCATTAATGTATTTAAGTTTCGCAAGCTAAACTTAAGTGGTTTATTTTTAATGAGGTTTCAACCTAATAAGGAATATTAAACCCTATAAACCGTATAAACCTCCACTTCCGCAAGCGAAAGTGGGGTTATAATTATCGTGCAAGTTTTAGAGTAGAGTTTCCGGCCTTCACGATATATACACCGGCACCCAGTCCGGAGATATCGAACTCGGAAGACTCTCCGCTCATAACAATCGACCCGGCAACATCGGTTATCATGGCAAAGTCTGCACCCTGCACTCTCACGATATGCGAAGCACGATCGTAGGTGATGGCGGCGTCACCGACCGAGGGCATATTCAGGGCATTGGATGCCGATTCCTTCACGGTCAGTTTGTCCATAGCGAAGTAAAGGGGTGTGTTGGCACCGTAATCACCTACATCAGTGGTGGTCATGGTAAAATAAATTTCATCAACAGTTCCAAGCTCAGACAGGTCCACATAGCTCCAGCTGCGGTTGATGGTCAGATTGCCGTTGGCGTAGGAGGCAAGGTCGAATTCAACAGTCTTTTCGGTTTTTTCGGGCGCAACACCGTGGGCGGTCACCGTGAGCTTATCTCCATTACGGAACGCACGCGCATATGAATCGCCGAACTCAACACAATAGTAGGTGTAGCTGGTGAGATTGAAATAGGCTCCTACCGGTTCGTAAACCTTGCCGTCGTTGAATGCAACCTGCAGAGGTTCTGCATAATAGGTTGAGTAGTAAGCAACTGCATAGGGCATGGTCTTGTCGGTGACAGGGGTGCCGTCTTCGTCAACCTTCACTGTACCGTCCTCGTTGAGCACGATTCCACCGGGGGTCATGTTGCTGAACTGGAATTTGAGTGTGTTGTCGGGACGAGCGTTATCGTACGAGGTGGATGCGGTGAAACCCCACCAGGAGAGCCATTCGCTGTTGGCGTGGTGCACCAGCGAGAAGCACTGGCTTTCGATGGAGGTTGCATCATCGGTGTAAGTGTCAGTCCAAGCACCTGTTTCGGAGTTGAATTCCAACTTGGTAGTGGCCTTGCTCAAATCAAGCGTAACGGTTTGTTGAGCGGATAGGCTCCAAAAGGCTGCAGTGCAGCAAAGCAGAGTAAAAACCTTCTTCATACACAAAGTTTTAAAAATAAAAAATTCCCGTAGGTCGGTAACGACGGATACGGAAACAGCTCTTTGGTGTATGCAAGTCAAATCGCTACCCATATCCCGGGGTGGATAATTGGTGAAAAGGCAGGTCTTCTGACTTATCTCGTTCGGATGGCCTTCCCGGCTCGTAAGCCAGTGGCATTTTCATCCAATTTCCTTCGGCCGCAAAGCCTTCGGTGAGAAATACAGCAGCGGGTACTGTCGGGGATTCTGACCCCGTTCCCTTTTGATGCCATTGGGCAACCATTTCGTCGCAAAATTATAAATTATTTTTCTTCCCACAAAATTTTCCTTCCGATATTTTTAATTCCTTGGGTTTGCGAAAAATGCGATTGTTGGTTTTTGAAAAAAAATTCATACCTTTGCGCAAAATCAATACCATGGAAGTTCAGGAAATTGCAAATCAGTTCAATTTTGAGGGGACTATCGAAAGTGTAGCTCCTCTTGGCGAAGGTTTTATCAATGATACTTTTGTAGTAAAGACCGCCGACAACGCTCCCGACTATATTCTGCAGCGAAAAAATAAAAAAATCTTCCCGAATGTACCCGCAATGATGGAAAATATAGTGAATGTCACTGACCATCTGCGCAAAAAGGTACTGGCAGCCGGTGGCGACCCTGATTCGGAAGTACTTCGGGTGATATACACCCGCAACGGAGCCCCCTACTTTGTGGATGATGCGGGCCAGTACTGGGCCGCGTGTGTGTTTGTGCCGGACTCGGTAACATATGCCCAAGCCGATACTCCCGCGTTAGCGGCCAAGGGTGGAGAAGGCATCGGCAAATTCCACGCCATGCTCATGGACTTCGACAAACCTATCAATGAAATCATTCCGGGGTTCCACAACATGGAAATTCGCCTCGAGCAATGGGACGAGGCCGTGAAAGCCGACCGCGCAGGCCGTGTGGCAGACGTGTCCGAGGAAATCGGCTGGATCGAGGAGCATCGCCGCCAAATGATGGAGTTTCAGGAGCTGGTAGATAACGGTACTATTCCCAAGCGTGTAACTCACAACGACACCAAGATTACCAATATCCTCTTCGACCGACAGGGCGCCGTGAAATGCGTCATTGACCTGGACACACTAATGAGCGCTCCAATACACAACGATATGGGCGACTCTATCAGGACCTATGCCAACACCGGTGCCGAGGACGACCGCGACCTCACCCGCGTGTCCATGTCTCTGCCCATGTTCGAAGGGTATGTGAAAGGATACCTCTCGCAAGTGGGACATCTGCTCACCCCCGCTGAAATTGAATGGCTGCCATTCGCTCCTCTTTTCATCACTTATGAGCAGACTCTGCGCTTTCTGATGGACTATATCAACGGCGACACATATTATAAAATAAAGTATCCCGAACACAACCTCGACCGGACCCGCGCTCAGTACGCCCTATTCAAGAGCATGCTGGAGCAATATCCGATGATGAAGCAGATTGTGTACGACAATATCCCTTAAGTTAATATCACTTAAGTTGCGAGTTTTTGGATTTATACTTACCTTTGCAAGGTTCATCACATCATCAGCATGAAGAAGTTCTTACTCCTTTCCATTCTATTGATTATGCTCGGGTCCTGTTCCGGGCATGGCAACGGAAGCCTCTCGGAAGATACTCAGGGCGACACCCTGACTCTATACTCATCCCTACTCACAATGGTGGAACGGCCCGACGGGGCAATAGGCGTAACCATCGAGAATCCTTGGAAAGAAGGCACACGACTGCAACATCTTCTGCTGGTGCATCGCGATTCTACGTTTCCCGACAATACCGACGCCACTGTGGTTCGTATTCCCTTGGAACGGGCAGGAGTATACTCATCCGTACACACGGGCGGCCTCAAAGAGCTGGATGCCCTGAGTGTAATTGCCGGCGTGGCCGACGTCGCATATTTTCCCCAAAACGACACCATACGAACATTGGTTCAAAACGGCTTAATTGCCGACCTCGGCTCATCGCAATCGCCTACTGTTGAGCGTATTGCCGCCTCCGAACTGCAGGCTGTGCTACGCTCTCCCATGGAGGGACTCGGTGCCGGTACCTTGCCCGCCGGTGTGGTACCCCTGGAAATGGCCGATTACATGGAAACATCTCCCTTGGGTCGTGCGGAGTGGATTCTGCTCTTAGGCGCGCTCACCGATCGTCTGCCGCAAGCGCAAGCGCTGCTTAATCAAGTAGTTGAAGACTACAGTGACCTCCACTACAAAGCCACGATGGCTCAAAGCGCCAAACCCTCCGTCCTCACCGAAACGGAGCAAAGCGGGGTGTGGTATGTACCCGGAGGACACAGTTATATGGCTCGATTCATAACCGATGCCGGCGGCACGCTACCCTGGGAGGACAATTCCTCCACCGGTTCGGTGCCGATGGGGCTCGAAGCCGTAGCGGCGCGGGCTCTGGAGGCCGACGTGTGGATTTTGAAAACATTCGGCTCCTCTCCCGGCGCCGAGGACCTCGTGAAAATGAACCCGCGCTACGCCGCCTTCAAGCCTGTGCGAAATCGAAACATTTGGAGCTGCAACACAGCCCAAGTGCCGTTCTTCGACGATATTGCTTTCCATCCGGAGCGCTTATTGGCCGACTATATAGCCATCTTCCATCCCGAAGTCCTGCCAGAACACAAAATGAATTACTTTCAAAAATCAAAATAATGAAGCGAGGCATCACGGTAATATTTCTGAGCGCAGTGCTGCTCTTAGTGCTGATTCCGGTCGGACTCAAGGCCGGTAATGTAGCATTATCGTGGTCTGAGATTTGGGAAGCTCTATGCGGACGAGGCTCGGCGCTGACCGACTTCATTATTCTCGACACCCGTTTTCCGGCCTTGATTACATCCGCTCTCGGATGCGCTGCTCTGGCGGTGGCGGGCTTGCTGATGCAGACATGTTTCAACAATCCCCTCGCCGGACCATCCATCATGGGAATATCCTCCGGCGCATCCTTAGGCGTGGCCGTGCTCATTCTCACTGCCGGGGGCGCTGTAGCCGGATTAGGAGGCAACATTGCTATCGTTGCTTGCGCGTTTGTGGGCGCGCTGGTCGTTTTAGGTGTACTGATAATTTTCTCTGCAAGCGTCAAATCGCCCGATGTCCTATTAATTATAGGTATATTGGTAGGATACCTCACCTCCTCAATAATTTCACTGCTGAACTTTTTTGCGGCGGACCATTCCGTGCAGGCCTTCGTGGTATGGGGGCTGGGCACATTTGCCGGAGTGAGCCGAAACACGCTCCCGCTCTTCAGTATCCTCACCATTGCCTTCATCTGCGGCTCTATGCTCTACTCTAAAGCCATGAACGCCCTGCTCTTCGGCGAGCGCTATGCCGCCAACTCCGGTATATCGCCAAAGCGAGTCCGAACAGGCCTCCTGCTGCTATCAGGCGCCTTGACCGCAACGGTCACCGCCTGGTGCGGCCCGATTGTGTTCGTTGGCCTGGTAGTGCCCCACATCGCCCGTATGCTCGTGCGATCAGGCGACCATCGCCTGCTTTTGCCCGCGACCGCCCTGACCGGTGCTCTGCTCGGTGTGCTCTGCCAGATTTGCTCCGTGCTGCCGTCCATTTCTTCAACAGGCGTAATACCCATCAACGCAATTACCCCCGTGGTAGGTGTCCCGGTCATTGTGTACGTATTGCTACAACGTCGTAAACTCCTCTATTTCAACTGATATGTCCCTAAGAACTGAAAATCTGTCGGTAGGCTATAACGGCCGGGCAATCCTGGAGAACATCAACGCTGACGTTCCCGCCGGTGCATTTGCCGTGCTCTTAGGACCCAACGGTTCGGGGAAATCAACCTTCCTTCGCGCCATCGCAGGAACATCATCACCTGTCAGCGGAAACATTATTATCGGTGGACAACCCATCCGGAATCTCTCGCCACGACAACTGGCACGACAACTCGCTATGGTGTTCACCGACCGAAACGGAGGAGGAATGCTCACCGTACGCGAAGCCGTCAAAATCGGACGATACCCTTACACCGGACTCTGGGGACACCTGTCCGCCGATGACCTCCGCAAAGTCGACGAAGCCATCGAAGCCGTCGGAATGACCGACAAAGCCGAGCGATATATCGGCACGCTCTCCGACGGCGAACGTCAGAAAGCCATGATAGCAAGAGCTTTAGCACAGGACACGCCCCTGATAGTACTCGATGAACCAACAGCATTTCTCGATGTAGCCGGGCGGGTGGAAGTGCTCCGGCTCCTGGCGAATCTTGCAAAAAATGGAAAAGCAATACTTCTCTCTACTCACGACATCGCCCCGGCCATGGAACAAGCCACACATGTGCTCGCCATCGACCCCGCAACCCACACCATGGCATGCGGCACCAAGGCCCAAATGATTGCTTCCGGGGCTATCGACAAACCTTTCGCTGCCAACGGCATGAAATTTGATCAAAATATCAACGATTTCCGTTGAACAAAACTATATCATTCTCAGTTATAAAGCTAAAATTAAACCTGAACCAATAAAATCTGACCCAAAATGGATAACTTTACATATTATTCTCCCACATTATACGAATTCGGACGAGGCACTGAAGAAAAAGTTGGCATGCTCTCATTCCTCATGGGCGCATCAAAAGTTCTTATCGTCTACGGCAAGAAGTACGCCAAAACCAACGGACTCATCGGCCGAATCGAGAACTCACTCAGCACCATGGGTATTGAGTACGTCGAACTGGGAGGTGTAGAGCCTAATCCTACCGACAAACTGGTTTATGAAGGTATCGAACTGGCACGCAAAAAAAATGTGGACGGCCTGATAGCCGTGGGCGGCGGCTCCGTGATTGATACTGCCAAGGCCATTGCAGCAGGTGTAAAGTACAAAGGCGATTTCTGGGACTTTTATACCGGCAAAAGTGCAATCACCGAGGCTCTCCCCGTTGGTGTGGTTCTCACAATACCCGGCTCCGGTAGCGAGGCCTCTGGCAACAGCGTCATCACAAAAGAAGAAACGGCAACCAAGCTCAGCGTGCGCACCGACAGTATCCTCAAACCTCGTTTTGCAATCGTCAACCCCGAGATGACTTTCACCCTCACGGCATACCAGACCGCTGTGGGCGTGGTAGATATGATGTCGCACATCCTCGAAAGATACTTCTCAACTACTCCGCGAGTGGAAGTCACCGACCGACTTGCCGAAGGACTGCTCCTTTCTCTTATCAACGAAGCTCCAAAGGCCTTGGCCGACCCTACCGACTTCCACGCCCGTGCCAACATTGAATTCGCAGGCACCTTGGCTCACAACGGCTTGGTTGGATGTGGCCGACGCGAAGACTGGGCTTCCCACGCTATGGAGCACGAAATCAGCGCTATGTACCCCAACATCGCTCATGGCGCAGGACTCGCCGTAGTAATTCCCGCATGGATGGGATTCATGGCTCATCATAAACCTTCGAAGGTGGCTCAACTCGGCCGACGCGTTTTCGGCGTCGAAGCTCGCGACGACCGCGCTGCGGCAATCGACACAGTGGCTTCAATACGCGCATTCTTCAGCGCCGTCCTCCGTATGCCACTAACATTCAAAGCATTGGGCATCGACACCCCCGACATCAAAGAAATGGTAGAACGCCTGCACACCAACAAAGGCGAAACAATCGGTGGATACTACAAACTAACCCCCGACGACACCCACGAAATCTACACCCTGATGCTCGACGAAAACCAAAGAGCCGAATACCTCAACCCAAAAGAATAAAACAGACCCGCCCAACATCAACAAGCGCACTGCCTGCACCCTCGCAAGCAGTGCGCTTTGTATCCAATCCAAAGCCCAACCACCATTTGTCAACTTTTTTTAACATTACCCGATGTAAGATATTTCAGTTTTTTGCGTCATATAAGTATGTATTCAAATTTAATTTATACTATATGCGAACTTATTTTTTAGTCAGTTTCAGTGCGAAGCGAAGGAGCTTAGCGTGCTAAGCGACTGAACGACAAGCTGAAAGTGGCAAAAAAGAAGTCGCAGAGAGTATAAAAGATTTTTTACTTTATCGGTTAAATTTGAATTCATACTTAAGTATCGTTTAGCAAATAACTAAATCACTATATACGCAAGATGAAAAAATTATTTCTCCGCAGCGTAGCCCTCATTATGATGGCTATATCGGCTTTCGGAAGTGCATTTGCTCAGGACCTGAGCCAGCTGCCTCCCCTGCCCCAGGATCCCGCTCTCCGAATCGGTAAGCTGGATAACGGACTCACCTACTACATCCGACACAACGAAACACCCAAGGGTCAGGCCGATTTCTACATCGCACAGCAAGTAGGTTCTGCACTCGAAGAAGAAAACCAGCGTGGTCTGGCTCACTTCCTCGAACACATGTGCTTCAACGGTACCGAAAATTTCCCCGGTAAAGGTATCATCAACTACCTGGAGCAGAACGGTGTAAAATTCGGCAACAACCTCAACGCATACACCTCTATCGACGAAACCGTATACAACATCTCAAACGTTCCCGTTAACCGCACCGGCATTCAGGACTCATGTCTCCTCATCCTCCACGACTGGAGCTGCGCCCTTACTCTCGACCCCGCTGAAATCGACGCCGAACGTGGGGTAATCCACGAAGAATGGCGCCAGAGCATGAAAGGCTCTATGCGAATCATCGAGGAACTCCTCCCCGTGGTATACCCCACCGAGGAACACTACGGCAAGCGTCTCCCAATCGGAACTATGGAAGTGGTGGACAACTTCCCTCCCGAAGCGCTCATCAGCTACTACCATAAGTGGTACCGCCCCGACAATCAGGCCATTATCGTTGTCGGCGACATCGACGTTGACTACATCGAAGGTAAGATTAAGGAAATTTTCAGCCCCATTCCTATGCCGGAAAACGCTGCCGAACGTGTTTTCTTCCCCGTGGCCGACACCGAAGGCACAATCTACGCTATCGGTAAGGACAAGGAAATGGAAATGGCCATGGCTATGATTTTCTTCAAAACCGACAACCTCCGTCTCCCCAAGGAATTCCGTAACACTCAGGCTTTCTACTCCGTGGACTACATGACCAAAATAGCAGCTAATATGCTCCAGAACCGCCTGAACGAACTCTCGAATAAACCCGAAACAAAATTCGCTCGCGCAAGCTTCGAAATCGGCGACTACTTCATCTCCAAAACCAAAGGCGCTGTATGCCTGGACATTTACGCTAAGAACGGCAACCTCGAAGAAGCCATCGCCGACGCTTATCGCGAACTCGTGCGCGCTGCCCGCACCGGTTTCACCGTTGGCGAATACGAACGCGCCCGCGCTGAATTCCTCTCGCGCCTCGAAAAACAGTACGAAGAACGCGACCATCGCCAAAGCGGCTCTTACTCTGACGAATATGTGCGCCTCTTCCTGGACAACATCCCCGCACCCGGCATCGAAGTGGAAAAACAAATCTACGAACAGATGGCTCAGCTCATCTCGGTGGACCTTATCAACCAGCTCCTGCCCTCTGTGATTGTTGACGACAATCGTGTAGTTATCGCTATGCTCCCCGACAAGGAAGGTTTCTCAATCCCCACCGAGGAATCTCTGGCCGAAGTTCTGGAAAACGTTGAAGACGAAGACCTCGAAGCCTACAAGGACGAAATGCGCGAAGACCCCCTGATTCCCGCTCTCCCCGCGCCCGGATCAATCGTTGCCACCAAAGCTCTTCCCAACTGGGATGCTACCGAATACACTCTCTCTAACGGCGTAAAGGTAGTGGTAAAAGCAACCGACTTCAAGAAAAATGAAATCGTATTCGACGCCGTGGCAAAGGGTGGTATTTCTACACTCAACCCCGCTCTGGCTTCCACCATCAAGTTCTCGAACTACGCCATCAGCACTCACGGCCTCAACGACTACTCTGACAGCGACCTCCAGAAATACATGCAGGGCAAGCAGGCAAACGTGCAGATTTCCGCAGATGCATACTCCCGCAGCGTGGACGGCAGCACTACCGTGAAGGACCTCCCCACTCTGATGGAACTCATCTACGCCACATTCACCGGTTTCACAATCTCCGAAGACGAATTTGAAGGTACCCGTGGGGCTATCAGCGGTGTCCTCTCAAACCAGGAAAGCACACCCAACTTCATATTCTCCAAGTATCTCCTGGCCGACCTCTTCAGCGCTCCCGCTGCTCAGATGCTCACCACCGACGACATCAAGGCCGCTGATCGCACCGCTACTATCGACCTCATTCACGGTTTCCTCGCCAACGCTGCCGACTTCACTTTCTACTTCGTGGGCGACATCGATATGGCTACTTTCGAACCCTTGATGCTTCAGTATATCGCTACCCTCCCCGCTAACGCCGCTACCGCTTCAACCAACTGGACAATCGAACCCGGTTTCGAATTCGCCGGCGGCGACGTCTCCAACACCTTCACTACTGAAATGTCAACACCGCAGAGCTTCGTGTTCATCGGATTCGGTGGCAAACTCCCCTACACCGTCAAGAACAAATACCTCTCCGCTGTGGCTTCTCAGGTACTCTCTAACCGTCTCCTCGCCAAGGTTCGCGAAGAAATGGGCGCTACATACTCCATCGGTGCAAGCGGTATGCTCGACCGTCAGCGCGACACTAACACTTTCTTCCAGATCGCCTTCCCCATGAAACCGGAAATGAAGGACGAAACACTCCCCATAATCCGCGGTATCATCGAAGATATGACCGTCAACGTTACCGAGGACGAAATCAAACCCGGTATCGAATACCTCAACAAGAACCTCAAGGAAGACCTCAAGAAAAACAGCTCTTGGGCTTCCCTCATGGGGGCCGTCAACTACAACGGTGTTGACACCTTCAACGGTGCCGAAGAAGTTATCAACTCAATCACCGTCGACGACGTCAAAAACTTCATGCAGCAGATTCTCGATCAGCACAACTACCGCACCGTGGTTCTCGACCCCACCGAAATCCCCGCTGCTGAATAATCAGCAATAAAAACCGAAATCCCCGCTGCTGAATAATCAGCAATAAAAACCGTTAGACATAAATTCCAAGTACGCAAGGCTGCGAAGCCCTGCGTACTTTTTTTGAACTTTTACACCCTCTTCAATGTTTCGGTTGTATACCTAAGTAAGTGTTCGAATTTAATTTATGCTATATGCGAACTTATTTTTTAGTCAATTTCAGTGCGGAGTGAAGGAGCTTAGCGAGCTAAGCGACTGAACGACAAGCTGAAAGTGGCAAAAAAGAAGTCGCAGAGAGTATAAAAGATATTCTCTATCACTTACTATCGGTTAAATTCGAATACTTACTTAATCCTATCCTTGATGAAAAAATCTGCTCTTCTTTCTGTTGCTGCGTCAATGGCCATATCTGCCGCTG
Organism: Bacteroidales bacterium; assembly: GCA_014800065.1. The sequence continues at coordinate 18,170 of JAAVGX010000080.1, forward strand.
CCGCAGCTCCCCTCGATTCAATTCCCGAGCGTGCCATCATACTTTCCGGCGACCCCAACAACCCCGCTCACCTCGAAAATATCGCCGAAATGTACTCACGCCAAAATATGGCCTTTCAGGACCCGTCGGCTCCGCGATTCCTCTTCCTCGACAAAAAGGGAACGGCAGCTCTCGGCATCGGCGGTTATCTAAAAGCTATGGCGCTCTACGATATGGACGGCTCGATTAACTCTAACGGATTCTCCACTTTCGACATCCCCGTACCCTTCGACCCGGCTCAGCGTCAGCGATTCGGTGCAACGGCCAACCACTCAACAATCTTCCTAAAGATGGTCACTACACGAACTCGCTTGGGCAAAGTAATCGTATACCTCCAAGGCAATTTCACCGGCGACAATGGAAGTTACGGATTCAAGATGAGTCAGGCCTACGTCAGCGTGGGTAATCTCACATTAGGTAAAGCGCGCTCTACCTTTGCCGACGGCTCCGCAATGGCCCCCACAGTCGACGACGAAGGAAATTCAGGACAGGTCTCTGCCAAAAATATGCTCATACGATACTCTACCCCAACATTCCACGGATTCTCGGGCGCTATCTCGGTCGAAATACCCTCGATTTCTATCACTAATTCCGCCAACACGGCATCAATTTCACAACGAATACCCGACATTCCTGCCTACATTCAGTACGCATGGAACAAAGGCGACAGCCACATACGACTTTCCGGAATATATCGCGGCATATACTACCGCGACCTCAAATCAGCCACAAACACATCCTCAACCGGCTGGGGCGTCCAAATTTCGGGTGTCGGTACAATCGCCGGTGGACTCGGATTCTTCGGACATTACACTTACGGCAAAGGTATCGCTTCATATATCAACGATTTAAGCGGCGAAGGTCTCGACCTCATCCCTTCAACATCCGTCGGAAAACTCACCCCCGCTCCCGTGGCCGGCTGGACCGTCGGACTCCGGTACAATTTCAACTCCAAACTATTCGCCTCTGCATCCTACAGTCAGGCCCACCTGTACCACGCTTCCGAACTCGGCCCTTCAACATACCGCTACGGACAATACGCCGTCGTAAACGCTTTCTACAACGTTTGGGACGACCTGCAACTGGGCATAGAATTCATACACGGCGCGCGCAACGACTACAACCACACAGCAGGTCACGCCAACCGTATCGACGCCATGCTGCAATTCAACTTCTAACCAAAAAAATCTGTACGGACATCGCTTGGCGATGTCTCAAAAGCCCTGAGCAATCCCCTCCCCACTCCACACCCCCAAAGGGGTTGTACAATCCACTAAAAGGCTAATATTCAACAGGATGACAAAAAGGCCGGAGGCCTTTCACAATTGTTAACCCCGGGTGAAGCGACCGAAGGGAGCGACCCGGGGCCACAAACCCCTCCCCACTCCACAACCCCAAAGGGGTTGCACAATCCACTAAAAAGCTAATATTCACCAGGATGGCAAAGGCCGGAGGCCTTTCACAATTGTTAACCTCGGGTCAAGCGACCGAATGGAGCTACCCGGGGCCACAAACTCCTCTCAACCTCCACAACCCCGGCTACAACACTTTCAAAAAAAATTGCAGAAAAAATATTTGGCACTCTCAGAACTTTTTCGTACCTTTGTGCGCTGATTTCCCGCAATAGGCACTAATAAGTAAGGCGTTTCTTTTGAATTTGTCTTCGCCTCAGCGGCTTAACTTACTATATTACTTAAAATGTACGTAATTGTAGAAATCCAGGGACAGCAGTTCAAAGCAGAGAAGGATCGATTCCTCTATGTTCACTACCTTGGAGAAAAAATGAACGAAGGCGACACCGTTGAGTTCGACCGAGTTCTCCTCGCCGACAACGACGGCGACGTTAAAGTTGGTGCGCCCCTCGTTGAGGGTGCTAAAGTGGTTTGCCAAGTGGCCGAACCACTGGTGAAAGGCGACAAAGTTATCGTGTTCAAGAAGAAACGCCGCAAAGGCTATCGTCGGAAAAACGGTCACCGTCAGTACTTCACCAAAGTTGTGATTAAAGACATTATTGCCTAACCAGTTGCTTAAGCGACTCAAAAAAATTTAAAGCTCATGGCACACAAAAAAGGCGTCGGTAGTTCTAAGAACGGACGCGAGTCCGAAAGCAAACGACTCGGTGTTAAAATTTTTGGCGGTCAGTTCGCCAAAGCAGGCAACATCTTGAAGCGTCAGCGTGGTACGGTTCACCACCCCGGCCTCAACGTTGGTTTGGGTAAGGACCACACTCTCTACGCTCTGGTAAGCGGTACGGTTTCCTTCACTGAAGGTCGCAACGGTCGTAAGTTTATCAACGTTATTCCCGTTGCCGAAGCGTAACCCGGCCTGAAATCACTTACAGTGAGGATAGTCTTTCCTGACCGTCCTCGCTGTTCTTTTTTAATCATTTCACATTCCTATGAAAAAGTTTATTTTCTCTCTAATTATGGCCGCCGGGGCGTTATCTGCCTTCGCTTGGGGGCAAAAAGGACACGACGCAACCGCATATATCGCCGAACAGCACCTCACACCTGCTGCTCTCGACTCCGTTACAAACATCTTCGACGGCAAGTCAATCGTATACTGGGCCAACTGGCTCGACAACGCATCACACACTCCCGCCTACGACTATTCTCGCACTTGGCACTATAAAAACATCAACGCGGGAGTTCCCTACGAAAAAGCTAAACTAAACCCTAAAGGCGACGTCGTCACTGCCGTACGCGAACAAATTGCAATCCTTTCCGACCCCGTCAGTACCCGGGACCAGAAAGTACTCGCACTCAAAATACTCGTTCACTGCGTCGGCGACATGCACCAGCCAATGCACATGGGGCACGAAACAGACCGCGGGGCTAACTACATCAAAGTCAAAATGTTCGACCGCGACTCAAACCTCCACTCTATCTGGGACGCTGCCCTGTTGAACTCCGCACACGCATGGAGCTACACCGAATGGCAACAGCAGCTCGACCGAGCAACCCCCGAACAACAGGCCGAAATCGTTGCCGGTAACATCGACGACTGGGCGAAGGAAACATACGAAATCGCTACGCGGGTCTACGACTACTTCCCCGATGGAACAAAAGTCGGCTACAACGAAGTGGCTGCTTGGACGCCGGTTATCGAGCAGCAGATTCTCCGTGGCGGTTTGCGACTGGCCGAAATACTCAACGCAATATACACTCCTCAAAATCGCAAACCCACCGATTTCTGATACTGAGCTACCGAAGCTCCACAATTGCCTCTCGTCAGAATCCTCTTTCTCTTCAAAAGATTTTTTAAATATCTGTATAAGTGTAATTCGGCGAATTTTTATTACCTTTGCACTTTGAACAAATAATCACAAAAGCAATGGCTCAAGAAGATGTATTCAAAAAAATCGTATCACACGCCAAAGAATACGGTTTTGTCTTCCCTTCAAGTGAAATATATGACGGGCTGTCGGCCGTGTACGATTACGGCCAGAACGGCGTTGAACTAAAAAACAATATAAAGCGCTACTGGTGGGACGCTATGACCCTCCTGCACGAAAACATCGTGGGTATCGACAGCGCTATATTCATGCACCCCACCATCTGGAAAGCTTCCGGACACGTGGACGCTTTCAACGACCCGCTGATCGACAACCGCGACTCAAAAAAGCGCTACCGCGCCGACGTCCTTATCGAAGAACAGATTGCCAAAATCGACGAGAAAATCAACAAAGAAGTCGCTAAAGCTGCTAAACGCTTCGGCGACGCCTTCGACGAAGCTCAGTTCCGCGCCACTAACGCTCGTGTACTCGAATACCAGGCAAAGCGCGACGCTCTCCACCAGCGTTTCTCCGACGCTATGAACGCAAACGACCTCAACGAACTCCGCCAGATTATTCTCGACGAAGAAATCGTTTGCCCAATTTCCGGTACAAAAAACTGGACTGAAGTACGTCAGTTCAACCTGATGTTCAAAACCGAAATGGGTTCTACAGCCGACGGCGCCATGACTGTATACCTCCGCCCAGAAACGGCTCAGGGTATCTTCGTTAACTACCTCAACGTGCAGAAAACCGGTCGTATGCGCATTCCTTTCGGTATCGCCCAGATCGGTAAAGCTTTCCGCAACGAAATCGTTGCCCGTCAGTTCATATTCCGCATGCGCGAATTCGAACAGATGGAAATGCAGTTCTTTGTACGTCCCGGCGAAGAACTCAAATGGTTCCAACAGTGGAAGGAATGGCGTCTCAAATGGCACAAGGCCCTCGGACTCGGCGACGAAAAATACCGCTACCACGACCACGAAAAGCTCGCGCACTATGCTAACGCGGCTACCGACATCGAATTTATGATGCCCTTCGGTTTCAAGGAAGTGGAAGGTATTCACTCACGCACTAACTTCGACCTCTCTCAGCACGAAAAATTCTCCGGGAAAAACATCAAATACTTCGACCCCGAACTCAACGAGAACTACGTCCCCTATGTAATTGAAACATCAATCGGCGTGGACCGCATGTTCCTCAGCGTTCTCTGCTCTTCCTACGAAGAAGAAAAGCTCCCCAACGGCGAAACACGCGTCGTTCTCCACCTACCCGCTCCCCTCGCTCCCGTTAAGTGCGCCGTGCTCCCTCTCGTGCGTAAGGACGGGCTCCCCGAAAAAGCCCGCGAAATTGTCGACGACCTCAAATTCGACTTCGCTACTCACTACGAAGAAAAAGATGCTATCGGCAAGCGTTACCGCCGTCAGGATGCAATCGGTACTCCCTTCTGCATCACTGTCGACCATCAGACTCTCGAGGACAACACCGTCACTCTTCGCGAACGCGACTCTATGCAACAGTCCCGCGTAAACATCGCTGACCTCCACCGTCTCATCCACGATCAGGTAAGCCTCTCCTCTCTGCTGCGCAAACTTCGCTGATTTTATCTCTCCACAAATGAAGAAATTCTCCATAATACTCGCGTTCAGCGCCCTTTTCGGTTTGGGTCTATCGTCGTGCAACGACGATAACCAGACCACTTGGGAAGCATACCGCGACTGGCGCGAGCAAAACCAAACTTGGCTCGCTCAAATGCAGGCCAGAACTAACGACGATGGTACGCCATACTACGAAGTCGTTATACCCCAGTGGAATCCAAGCACTTTCGTCCTGATGCACTTCTTCAACGACCGTGCCGAAACAGTCGGTAATCTCACTCCGCTTTACACCAGCACAGTCGACACTCGCTACATGCTTCACCTCTGCGACGGAACGCCGATCGACTCATCCACATCCACAAGCACTTCCGGAATTTTCCGTACACAACTCACTTCTGTTGTACAAGGATGGGCAGCCGCTCTCACAAACATGCGTTGTGGCGACACCGCTGAAGTCATCATCCCCTACACCCTTGGTTACGGCACAAGCGTAACTTCAGCAATTCCACCCTACTCCGCCCTACAGTTCGGAATCCGTCTCGTAGACATCCCCAACTACGAAACAACACCCTACTAAATCCCCAAAAACAGAAAACCAAAACCCGGGTAGCCCACCAAACAGCTACCCGGGTTTAACATTCCCACCCCGGCCATCACCTCAGCAACCCCGCCAAAACCAAAGAGCCCCGAAGGGGCGACATCGTCAATAACCCCGGGTGGAGCGAAGCGAAACCTGGGGCGAAATCGTGCGAAAAGTCAAATTGCGCAAATCATACAATAATTCCCAAAAACCCCACCGTAACTTTGCCCCCAAAATAATTATTAATCAGCAAAATGTACGGACATCGCTTTGCGATGTCACCAACGCCCAACCGACGCAATAGCAAAGCCGCGTAAGCGGCACTTTGTCTTTGGCCCCGAGCTTTAGCTCGGACTAACTATGAAACTCGCAC
>JAAVGX010000081.1 GCA_014800065.1 Bacteroidales bacterium
CTTCGGTCTCCTTTTTTATTTTATATTGCCAATTGATAGAGGCTGACACTCATCGGGGGCGCTGCCCCCTGGCCGTTAGGCCTTCCCCCGGAGGATCAAGGAGAATGAGAAATACTCATTCGAAGATTTTGCACTTCGATTTTGAATCTCCGCCCCGAATCGTATATCGCTCCTACTGAGCCGACATCGCAACCATCTCATCGTAGGTTGGAAAGTTTTCCAAAAAGCGATAAGAGCCCGTACGATGATCATATCGCACACAATATGTTGACATTCCATTACTTACAGCAAGAAACGGAGCCTCGAACGTAATATTATATCGCGCTATCTGATTGAATACCTCCTGGGTAATCTCAACCGACGGGCGCTTATACTCCACAATCATCAACGGTCTGCGGTCGCGCCCGAACACCACCGTGTCGCTGCGCTTATCCATACGGTTCACCGACAGGCTCACCTCATTGGAAATCAAACCCTCCGGCACCCCCTTATGACCGATTAAAAAAGCATTAAAAGCCTGACGTACATACTCTTCAGGCGTGAGGCACAGCCACTTACGCCGCGAACGGTCGTACACCTCATAGGTATAAACCGACTCCGGCGAGGCCGCCCGAAGGCGTGGTTCGAAGGGCGGTAGATTGAGTTTTGGGAAGGACATCGACGATTTTTTTGGTGTATCCGAGAATTTTTGCGTAAATTTACGCATTATTTTTCAAATAAATACCAACACCGATGGCATCTCTACCCGCCCCAACATTCGAGGGAATAAAAAAAGCACTCGCCGCAAAGGATTACGCTCCTGTCTACATCCTTCACGGCGAAGAGGGTTATTACATCGACGAGTTGGTAAAGGAGTTCGAAAAAATACTCCCCGACCAGGAAAAAGATTTCAACCAGTACATCCTATTCGCCCCCGAAGTGGAGCCCACGATGGTGGCCGAGCTGTGTATGCGCGTCCCTATGATGGCCGAGCATCAGGTAGTCATACTCAAGGAATGCCAGGTGCCGGGGCCTAAAAAACTGGCGCGACTGGCCGCATATGTAGCCGCCCCCAACCCATCCACCATCTTCGTGATGTGTTTCCGAGGCAAAAAGCTCGAAAGCAAGGAGTTCAAGGACGCAATCAAAAAAGGCAAAGGAATCATCTTCGAATCCCCGAAAATCCAACCCTACAATGCCCCGGCATTCGTGGAGAAATACATCCGGAGCAAAGGCCTCTCCGCCGACCAGAAATCCGTGGCCATGCTGGTGGACTTTGTCGGATCCGACCTCTCGCGCCTCTACAACGAAATCGACAAACTCTCCCAACTTCTCCCTCCGAACGCCTCAATTACTCCGGAAGTAATCGAACAGAATATCGGAATCAGCCGCGACTACAACTCCTGGGAACTCACCGACGCTCTGTGCGACCGCGACGGCAAAAAGGTGTTCCGAATCCTCAACTACATGCGCGCAAATCCCAAAGCGATGCCACTGGTGCTGATCATCGGATCGGTTTTCAACTTTTTCTCCGACCTCCTCATCGCCTATTACTCCCCAAACCGTTCCAACGCAGGAATTTCCGCCGAATTAGGACTCAAAAATTCCTACGCGCTCGACCGAATCCGAAAGGGCATGGCAGCCTACAACCCCTACCAACTGGTCGAAATAATCTCCGCCATTCGCGACTTCGATGTCAAAAGCAAAGGAGTGGATAGCCGTCAGAACGAGTTCATGCTCTTCCACGACCTCATGTTCCACATCCTCACAGCGCGCGGACAAATCTGATTTACACATTAATATTATAATATGAACTTTCTCGACCTCTGCACCACCCGGCGCTCATGCCGCGGATACGACTCTCGACCCATCGAGCCCGAGAAACTCGACTACATCCTCCAATGCGCTCGCCTGGCACCATCGGCGACCAATCGCCAGCCTTGGCACCTCTATGTGGTGACAAGTCCCGAAGCCCGCGCAGCCGTCACCTCGGCCTACGACCGCCCATGGTTCGCCGACGCTCCCTGCTACATCGTGGTATGCTCCGAACCCGAAGCCGCCTGGACACGCGAGTTCGACAACCATAACCACGCCGACATCGACGCGGCCATTATTGCCGAGCACATCACCCTCGCCGCCACCGAAGCCGGACTCGGCTCCTGCTGGGTATGCAATTTTGACCCCAAAACACTGCGCACAGCCATCAACATTCCGCAAAACCTGCAACCGGTAGCCATTTTCCCCATCGGCTACCAAGCTCCGCACACACCACGAAACACCACACGAAAACCTATAGACCAAATTGTAACTCACATCTAAACAAATAAATAAAATGAAAATCAAGTCATTGCTCATGGCTCTGGTAGCCATCATGGCAGTAGGAATCGTTTCCTGCACCAAAACTCAGACCACAGAATGCACCGACGCATGCTGCGACAAAACCATCACCGTAGACTCCCTCATGGCCAACGCCGAAAAGCTCGTAGGCGACACCGTCACCGTTGAAGGCGTTTGCTCTCACCTGTGCAGCCACGGCGGACGCAAGGCATTCATCATGGGTGCCGACTCTACCCTCCTCCGCTGCGAAGCTACCGCCGAAATGGGTGGCGCATTCAGCCCCGAATGCGTAGGCAAAACACTCAAGGTCACCGGCGTGGTTTGCGAACAGCGCATCGACGAAGAAGCAGTAAAAGCTATGGAAGCCCGCTACGCCGAAGCTTCCAAGGCTGAACAGACCCACGAAGCCTGCGACACCGAAAAGAAAGCAGCCGGCCAGGCCGACATCGCCACTTTTGAAGGTCGTATGGCCGACTACCGTGAGAAAATCGCCAAGCGCAACGAAGCCGAAGGCAAAGCATACCTCTCGTTCTACTATCTTAACGCTACATCCTACGAAGTAGAACAACCCGCTGAAGAAGCTGAAGAAGCTGAATAATTTTTATCCGCACGCCAAAACTCTGTATATCAGCAGTTAACGGCGTGCGGATAAATTTTTCTTCAAGAAAAACGAAAAAAAGTTCCTCAAAAATTTGCACAATTAAAAAATAAGCCCTAACTTTGCATCGCTTTTAGAACGAAACGGGCGTTTAGCTCAGCTGGTTTAGAGCATCTGCCTTACAAGCAGAGGGTCGGGGGTTCGAATCCCTCAACGCCCACAAAGCCGACTACAAAGTCGGCTTTTTTCGTATATAAACTATGGAAACTTGTAGGGACATCGCTTTGCGATGTATCAATATAAACTATGGAACGCAAGAGCTCCCGCTCTTGCACGTCCCGGAGCCCCCAAAAGCCCCGGAGGGGCGCCATAGAGCCTCGAAGAGGCGATATCGTGATTGCGCCACCCCCGCAAAAAATCGAGATTAATCCCGATAAATCCCCAAAAAAGAAGCCATAAAGCGCAAGCTCCACCCGAGCCCTCTGATAAAAAGCCTCCTCCAACCACAAAAACGAGCCCCGGCCCGAAGCAAACACTTCGAGCCGGGCAGTTTTAAAGAAGGAAAGATTAGAATAGGAAATTCATACCCAAATTCACAGCGCCATTGCTGCTCAGAGGTATTCCCTGCTTGGCAAGCTTGCCCAACAGATGATCCTGCCCTACAAAGAAATTGAAACCGGTAACGTGCAGATTCAGCATCCAGCCGAATTCAAATCCATAGGTACCCTCAGCAACACTGGCTGCAATATTGAACACCTTGCAAGGCGCAAAATTGCCCGACAAGCGGAACGTAGTATAGCTGTACGGACCCGCAATATAGGTGGTATTCAGCAAGCCGAACGAAAGTCGCTTATCCGTCTGCACAACATACTTCGCACCCACATTCATCGTGGCGTGCAGCATCCGTGCCTTGGCACCGGTATCGCCAATCGGATTGAGCTCGTACAGCGCGGTAAGGTCATCGCGCATCCTATCCCACTCTTTGCTGAAACTGTTGGAGGCATCTCCATCAGGATTGAACACATACCCGTTTGAATCGAACGACTGCCGACCATTGGTCGAAGCAAGCACATTGTTATTCCAATTAATGAAACCCAAGTCAAGCACGGCAGCGCTGAACTCAAGTCCAGGGCAGAAATTAGGCTTGTAAGTAGCGCCCAGGTCGAATGCCACACCGAAACCATTGATACCGGCGCCATCCACATTGCCACCGCTCACATACCTGTGCCCGGTGTTCTCATTCACCTTCTCATCATAGCTGAAGCCCTTCACATTCACGTTTACGTCACCTTCCGATACAATACGCCACGCATCCTGTCCCAGCTCAAGATAGGCCTCGTCGAGCCGCACATCGGCCGCCCCGGCACCCACCAGGAATTTCAGGGCACCGCCCACACGCCACTCCGGAGTGATGTCGTGCGAATGGCCCAAGGCCACCTCAGCATAACCCACTGCATTGGCGCGTACATCGGTGATATCGTAAGTATCATTGGTCACACCCTCCTTCAGGAGCGAGAATATCGACTTTGGCAAATGAGCATTCACACTTGCACGAGCATTGATACTCACGGTGTTATATCCCTTGAAAGCCTTGAAACCGGCCGTCAGGATATTCAGCTTCACATCTGCACCCACACGGTTTACATTGCTCAGACCTCCCAGAAATTGATTGGCATCAATGGCCGGATTCATAAACGTGGTCGTACGTCCGTTCACATTATAAAGCACCGACTTCATATGCAGATTTCCCTGCATATTCACGTTCACATTCGCCAGCGCAGGCATTCCCACAAAATTCTTTGTGTTTCCGAGGGCCGGATTCATCTGGTAGCGATAGGTATAATCGTCCAGAAAGTAAGCGGTCTGTGTGTTCTGAGCCGATGCCACGAAGCTCGCTGCTGTCAGCGCCGCTATGGTAATATAGTTCTTTATGATTGATTTCATTGAAGTTTCCTGTGATAGTTGAATTGTGTTCTGATTTCCGGGTCGCACTTATCAGAGTTCATCCTCGTAGTAGCCCGACACCTTGGCGCGGATATTCTTCAGCACCAGACCCATTTCAGGCGCTAATACATCCTTCGCATTATCCGATTTCACTTCTGCAGTAAAGCGGATGCCGTCAAGACGAGTTATCTCGCCAGTGGTCTTTAGCGTAACGGCCAAATTCTGAGCGCCTGCAGGAATATGCGCGCCTGTAATCTCCACATTTCCAATCTGATTACCCTCAACATCAATGGCATAGCCCGTAAGCTCAACACCAAGCGGGAGGTCGGAAGTCACTTCCAATGAAACACTCAGCGAGCTGATAACCATCTTATCCAAGGTCTCCGAGCTCCAGCCATCCTCTGTATCGGTATACACGATGGTCGAACCGGCTTCCAGAGCCAACGGAGCAAAGAAAGTATACCGGCCCTCGACCGAACCCAAATTCTCTCCCAGCTTGAAATCCTTCACATGCTGAACGGGCAGTTGAGGCTCGATCATCTCGATGCTCAGGCTCGTGGGCAAACCATTACCGCTCAACACATTACTCAGCGAGGTGTAGGCCACATGAGTTGCCGAGGCATAGCCGGGATATGGCTTGGCGGGAACAGAAGGCGACAGGCAGAAACTATACTCAAGCTCCCCGGCATTGCCCGGAATGGTAAAATAGCCCGGCGCATCCAAGCCGAAAGTCTTAGAGGCCTCATCGGCACGATTAGCCGTAATTTCAAGACCGGTAGTTGCATACACACCGTAGGCACTCATCGGATTTGTCACCTTCAGATATATCTGAGGATTAGTAAGTACAATATTCGTCCCTTCCTGGGTCAAAACGTCGGGAAGATCGCTGAGGTCAATATCGGAGAAAGCCGATACATCCATCGTGTAATAAATCTCGCCCGAGAAGGTATCCACATCAATATCAGTCATCACATAGGCTGCATCAAGACTCATCATCGAGGGCAACACTGTAGAACCGCCGCCCACAAGGTCGCTCTCAACAATCTCAAGCTCAGCCGATTTCAGATATACTTCACCATCGAATGTCATTTTATGAACATCGTCCGCAACGCTATAAGTGAGCGCACCGCCCTCCGAACTAATCGAAGCCACATCGAAATTCACCTTCAGCGTGTGGCCGGTGCCCTGAAGATCAGCTGCGGTATAAACACCCGTTGCAGCATCGTAGACACCCTCGTTCGAGATCAAAGTCAAGCCCTTAGGCATCTGCATCTGGAAGTTCTTAAGCCGAAAAGTTTTCAGTTTGCCCTCAAAACCACCAAGCGTAAGCTCCATTTCAAGAGTAAAACGAGTTCCCACGCTGCTCACCGACACTATCGAACTGCTCACCGAGCCATCCTCGGCATGGATAGTGGTCGGGTCGGTCAGAAGGTCTACCCTGAGCACCCCTCCGGGAATCCGGTCAAACTGGCCGCCGCCTCCGGCGATGGCAATCGCGTTCGATGTAGGGTTAATGGCAGGCGCTCCAAGGTGAGCTGACGCAACCTCTACGCCCTCGCTGGTGAAAGTTCCATCCTCGACTACGGCATACTCCCCGTTGACCTCCTGAATTCTATCGCCTTCTTTCAGGTCGAAGACACTGCTCAAGGTCACCTCGTCGATATTTACAGGTACTACGAGGTCGCGTACTTCTACACGCACAGTAGTATCAATGTCGGACAGGTCGTATTTGTCATCGATACACGACACCGTGGTTAGTGCCAATGCAAACACGCCCACCCATGCACAATTTGTTATTCGCATAATTTAGGTGATAATAATGTTAATTTGATTCGTGTAAGATTTCTTATAGGTTGCAAAAGTAGTGATTTTAGGTTAAAATAAAAAATCCGACAAAAAAAATTCTCCGCCGCACATTCCTTTCTAATCACGGCTCATTCACTAATCGCGGGCCGCAGTTCGTCCTTCATAGTAATTAATGAATGCGCGGTTCACCAGACGGTTTCCTCCCGGAGTGGGATAGTTGCCGGTGAAATACCAGTCGCCGGAATGCTCGTTCTCGCGGTCGAGAGCATGGCCGAGCTGTTCGAGCAGTATGAATGTGTCGGCATAGAGGCGCGGGTGCTGACCGGTGGCTGTGATGGAGTGGAAAATCTCGTCTACGTTGGTCATATTGAAGTTTCCGCACAGAAGCATATTGCGCGAACTCCAGTTATTACGGCGCATAAACGGATGCAAATAATTTATGCCGGAGCGTCCGGTAGTGCTGTATCGCAGGTGTCCCATATACACCTCACCCACAAAAGGAGTGAAGCGTGGATCGCCACCCTCGGCGCGATGATTGTTGATCTGCTCGTGAGCCTCGGCGAAGATTCGGCTTATTGCATCCGAACCCTGTGCCCGCTCGCGGAAGATATACTCCTCGCCCGGTGGCATATCGAGTTTCACGCAACCGAGACCGGCTCCTTCCTGACCTCGGTTGTGCTCCTTCTCCATTATCAGGTAGAGCTTGTCGAGCCCGTAAAGCTCAGTGCCATACTTTTCTTTATAGAAAGAAAGAGGTTTGAGCAGTCGGATCATCGCTACTCCGCATTCATGTTTTATAAGTTCCATCTCTTCAGACTTTATGGTTACGGATGGCGGCTTTGATGAACGACAGGAAGAGGGGGTTGGGATTGAGAACGGTGGATTGGTATTCCGGGTGATACTGCGTGCCTACAAACCATTTCAGCGCCGGAATCTGCACAACCTCCACCAGCCCCGTATCGGGATTCTCACCTACGCACTCCAGTCCGGCGGCTTCGAACTCTTCGCGATAGTTGCTGTTGAACTCGTAGCGGTGGCGGTGACGCTCGCTCACTATCTCTTTGCCGTATGCCTGAGCCGGTATCGAGCCGGGTTTGAGACGGCAGGTGTAGGCTCCCAGACGCATGGTGCCCCCCATGTTCGTGATATTCTTCTGCTCCTCCATAATGTCGATTACATTATGTTTTGTCGCCGAATCCATCTCGGTGGAATTGGCATCCTTATAGCCGAGCACATTGCGCGCATATTCGATTACCATACACTGCATTCCGAGGCAGATGCCGAAGGTGGGAACATCATGTTCGCGACACCATTTCAGAGCCACAAACTTGCCTTCGATACCTCTCTGCCCGAACCCCGGGGCGATGACCACGCCATCCATGCCGGAGAGCTTCTCGTCGACATTTTCATCGGTGAGTTTTTCGGAATGAATGTAGACGAGGTTGAGCTTACGGTCGCAATAGGTAGCGGCCTGCATCAGCGATTCGTTGATAGATTTGTAAGCATCCTGCAACTCCACATATTTACCTACCAGACCGATTGTGACCTCCTCCTGCGCCGATTCCAATTTGCGCAGAAATTCGTTCCAGGCCGTGTGGTCAGGTGTACCCTTGCTCTCTGTGCCGGTCAGTCGCAGCACAAGGTCGTCCAGACCCTGCTCATGCATCATCTGCGGCACGCGGTAGATAGAGGAGGCATCCAGGCTCTGAATCACTGCCTCGGGCGCTACGTTGCAGAATTGTGCCACTTTCAGGCGCATACCGTCAGGGATATCTTTCTCGGTGCGAAGTATGAGGATGTCGGGTTGAATACCTATTGACTGTAACTGTTTTACCGAATGCTGAGTAGGTTTGGTTTTCAGCTCCTTAGCCGCTTTAAGGTAAGGAACATATGTGAGATGCAGGCTGAGGGTATTTTTGCCGAGCTCCCATTTCAGCTGGCGCACAGCTTCGAGAAACGGAGTGGATTCGATGTCGCCCACCGTGCCGCCGATTTCGGTTATCACAAAATCATAGTTGCCGGTGGAGCCAAGGCTCAGGATGCTGTGTTTGATTTCGTCGGTAATATGAGGGATAATCTGCACGGTCTTTCCGAGATAATCCCCGCGGCGCTCCTTATCGATTACGGACTGGAATATGCGCCCGGTGGTCATATTGTTGGCGCGGGTGGTACGAATATCAGTGAATCGCTCGTAGTGACCGAGGTCAAGGTCCGCTTCATGACCATCGACTGTCACATAACACTCACCGTGTTCGTAGGGATTCAAAGTGCCCGGGTCGATGTTGATGTAGGGGTCAAACTTCTGGATTGTAACACTATAGCCCCTTGAGAGCAGAAGGCGGGCGAGAGATGAGGAGATAATCCCCTTGCCTAAGGAGGACACAACTCCTCCGGTGACGAAAATGTATTTTGTTTCCACGTCTAATATGTATTAGTACGGGTTGCAAATTTAATCATTTTCCATCAAACCATCACAAAAAAAACCAAAATTTAACAACCGCTGAAACACGGCTCATTCATTTAAGAATGCCGCGCATACTCCAAAATTATGAGGCTGTTGCAGAACCTACGCGCGAACGTAAAGGCCGGAGGCCTTTAACAAGGTTAATCCGGGTAGCTCCCTCCGGTCGCTTTACCCGAGGCCAAAAATTCCCCCTCAACACCACAACCCCGGAGGGATTGCACCATCTAATAACACGCTGATATTAAGCAAGATGTAGAAGCCACGAGAGCTTCATTCTTTGTTAACGGGCACAAAGTGCCCGGCCTCGACTCCCCTCTAAATATTCAACTCGGGATGGGTTGATTTGCCGAGCAAAAGTAGTTCTGTAACCCCCCCATTCTTTGTTAAGAGGCTGTTGCAGAACCAACGCGCGAACGTAAAGGCCGGAGGCCTTTAACAATTGTTAACCCCGGGTAAAGCGACCAAAGGGAGCGACTCGGGGTCAAAAACCCCTCCCCTACCACCACAACCCCGGAGGGGTTGCACAATTTCCAACGTGCTAATAAACAACAAGATGGAGAAGTCCCAAGGGCTTCATTCTTTGTTAACGACCGGACACAAAGTGCCCGGCCTCGACTCCCCTCTAAATATTCAACCCGGGATGGGTTGATTTTCAGAGCAAAAGTAGTTCTGCAACACCCCCATTCTTTGTTAAGAGGCTGTTGCAGAACCAACGCGTGAACGCAAAGGCCGGAGGCCTTTCACAAGGTTAACCCCGGGTAAAGCGACCGAAGGGAGCTACCCGGGGCCAAAAATTCCCCCTCCACACCACAACCCTGGAGGGGTTGCACAATCCCACAACACACTGATCTTCAGAAAGGTGTAGGAGCCCTGAGGGCTTCATTCTCTGTTAACGGGCACAAAGTGCCCGGCCTCGACTCCCCTCTAAATATTCAACCCGGGATGGGTTGATTTGCCGAGCAAAAGTAGTTCTGCAACACCCCCCTTCTTTGTTAAGAGGCTGTTGCAGAACCAACGCGCGAACGTAAAGGCCGGAGGCCTTTAACAATTGTTAGCCCCGGGTAAAGCGACCGGAGGGAGCTACCCGGGGCCAAAAAAACCTCCCCCTCAACACCACAACCCCGGAGGGGTTGCACAAACCCACAATACGCTGGTATTCAGCAAGATGTAGAAGCCCGAAGGGCTTCATTTTTTGTTAACCGGACACAAAGTGCCCGGCCTCGACTCCCCTCTAAATATTCAACCCGGGATGGGTCGATTTTCCGAGCAAAAGTAGTTCTGGTCAATTTTTCGCTTTTTATACCCAAAATAAAAAAATGTAGTTTTAAGAAAAGGATAACTTCCTGAAATACAACTATAAAAATTTCCCCGATTGGTACCGAACCGGCTAAGGGCAAATATGCTCTTTATTTTAGTTTAAATGAAAGAGCCGTGATGTGCCTATATCTGC
>JAAVGX010000082.1 GCA_014800065.1 Bacteroidales bacterium
AGAGTCCTCTAATAGCTCTGATAATTCTAACACAGCGCTTGTTTAAGCCCTGAGCAGAGGCTCAGAGAACACTGCGGCAAAGAGAACATTGAAATTTCGGTAAAAAACTCTCAGTCCTTTATGAAGCTGCTGCAGAATCAACTCGAGGCACATATTGTTGGATTTCAGGTGGTTACATTGGCTGGTCAAAAGGACGCTCGGAACGAGCGTCCCTACATTTATTTGGCTGGTTTTCGGGTGGTAATGGAAAAGGACGCTCGGGATGAGCGTCCTTACATTTTTGGTTGGCCGGGTTATTTGCTTTTTTTGGTTTTTCTTGTTGAGGCTGCGTTGTAGTCGCGGTCGGGGTCTGCGATTTCGCTGTATACTCGCTTACCGAAGAATTCGAGTCCTTTTAGTGCGCTTACTACTCTGTGGGCGTCGCCTTTGCGGACGTCGAAGAGTGAGTATTTGGGGAGGAGGTCGATTCGTCCTACGTCGACTCGCTGTCCGTGTACGTTCTTATTTAGCATTTCGATGAGGTTTCCGGCATAGAATCCGTCGTTCTTACCTACGTTTATATAGATTCGAGCCATTCCTCGTTCGGCTGTACGACGGTCCTTTTCTTTGTCGGAGCGCGGGCCACGGTCCTCGCGTTCTTTGCGGGAGGGTTTTTCGTCGATGAAGTCGATGTTTGGTGCGTCCTTGTAGTAGTTCAGGAGTCGGTTGAATTCGAGAGAGAGAACTCTTTTGAGGAGGTCCTCGGTTGAGAGCCAGCTAAGTTTACGCAATACACCCGGGAGGTACTTGTTAATTTCGTCCTCGTTCACTTCGACTCGTTCGAGCCTGTCGGCCAGGTTGTAGAGCTGTTTTTCAATGATATGCTGCGGAGTAGGAACTTCTTTGCGCTCGAACTTCTTGCCGATAATTTTTTCGATTTCGCGGAGACGTCCACGCTCACGGCTGTGGATAATGGCGATAGATGTGCCTGTTTTTCCGGCACGTCCTGTACGACCTGAACGGTGTGTGTAGACGGCGGTGTCCTCGGGGAGACCGTAGTTGATTACATGAGTGAGGTCGTCGACATCGAGTCCACGAGCCGCAACGTCGGTAGCGACGAGGAGAGTGATGACGCGGTCGCGGAACTTCTTCATGACAATGTCGCGCTGCTGCTGGGAGAGGTCGCCGTGAAGGGCGTCGGCGTTATAACCGTCCTGAATGAGTTTGTCGGCGACTTCCTGCGTGTCGCGTCGAGTACGGCAGAAGATGATAGCGTATATATTCGGGTTGTCGTCGGCGATACGTTTAAGGGCGAGGTATTTATCCTGCGCCTTTACCATATAATAGATGTGTCGGACGTTTTTAGCGCCTTCATTTCGTGTACCGACGACAATTTCTTCGGGGTCCTTCATGAAACGCTTTGAAATCTTAGCCACTTCATTGGGCATAGTAGCAGAGAACATCAGCATCTTACGGTCCTCGGGTACATGGGAGAGGATATCGTTGATAGAATCGACGAATCCCATGTTTAGCATTTCGTCGGCTTCGTCGAGGACAACGGTGTGAACGTCGTTGAGTTTAACGACCCCGCGGTTGATGAGGTCGATCAAACGACCCGGGGTAGCGACGATAATCTGTACTCCCTCACGGAGCGCACGGATTTGGCTTTCGATGCTGCTACCACCATAAACGGGCAGGACCTTGAGTCCGTTTGTATATTTTGAGAAGTCGGCGAGGTCGCCGGCAATCTGGAGACAGAGTTCGCGAGTAGGTGCCAGAATCAAAGCCTGGGGAACCCGACGGTCGGTATCGACGCGCTGAATTACGGGGAGTCCGAAAGCGGCGGTCTTACCCGTGCCGGTCTGTGCGAGAGCCACGAGGTCGCGGTCGCCGGTCAACAAAGAGGGAATAACTTTTTCCTGGACGGGCATCGGGTTCTCGAAACCCATCTCAGCAATGCCGCGCAAGAGGTCGTCGCGCAGGCCTAAATCTTCAAATGTGCTCATATGTAAGTTATGTTAGTATCAATAATTCAAATAAGTAACAAGGTGAAAGTGGATAAAGTTCTAAATTTTGCTTAACTTTGCAGAGTTAACCAAAAATCGACCATGAAATCAATCCGTACTCTCATTCTGACAGTTCTTTCTGCCATTGTTCTTGCCGGTCATGCCGAAGTGCCTGCCGGTTACTATTCTACCCTTAACGGCAAAAAGGATGCCGAACTTAAAACGGCAGTGTACAACATTATCCATAACTTCACCCGAATCTCATCGTACAGTGATTTACCGCGCTATTTTCAGCACACTGACGTCTACCCCGAGAGCATGCGTTGGTGGGATATGTACTCCGATATACCGCTTTATGCCCCGAGTTTCAGCGGACTGAACCGCGAGCACTCCTTTCCGAAAAGCTGGTGGGGTGGCAGCACCTCCGTTGGAGCCTATACCGACCTAAACCACCTGTATCCGTCAGAAATGCGTGCAAATACGGCCAAGAGCAACTGGCCATTGGGCACGGTTAACCCATCGAGCAAGATAACCTTTGACAACGGCATCTGCAAGGTTGGTTACCCGGTGAACGGTCAGGGGGGCAACGCGCAGTATGTTTTCGAGCCCGACGATGAGTACAAGGGCGACTTTGCGCGTACCTACTTCTATATGGTGACCTGCTATCAGGACCTGACATGGAAGTATACTTGGATGGTGCAGCAGAACCTTTATCCGACACTGAGCCCGTGGGCAGTGAAATTGCTGTTGGAATGGCACCGTTCGGACCCCGTGAGCCAGAAGGAACTGGACCGCAACGAGGTTGTTTTCGGGTATCAGAACAATCGTAACCCCTTTATAGACATGCCCGAGTTGGTGGAATATATCTGGGGCGAGCGTGTAGGCGAGGCCTTCTCCCCGGGCGAGGTGAATGTGCCTGTCGGTGACCCCGAACTGATAGCTCCTTCAAAGGATATGACGCTGGATTTCGGCCAAGTGGCCGTCGGACAGTCGACACGCCAAAAGCTCTATGTGAAGGGGCTGAACCTGAAGAGCGACCTGATAGCAAAAATCTTCAGCGGTAATGCCGACTACTTTGATATCAAAACCACCACAATTCCGGCGAAGGACGCCAACAGCGATGACGGCTACTGGCTTGACGTGATATATGTTCCGGAAGAATTGGGAGAACATGAGTCGAAAATCACGTTCGCGGGCGAGTTCGGCTCACGCAATGTAGAGCTTCGAGGCGAATGTCTGCCCAAGCCCAACCTCTCGCCTTGTACTGCACTGCCTCCAACCGGTATTGAAAGCGACCGCTATACGGCAAACTGGGAAGCGCCGGAAAATGAAGTAATTGACTACTTTGTGGTTACCCGAACCATGTACAACGGCGGAGATGCCGTAACTGAAGAGCTTGTGGCCGAGAACTCGGGTCTTGAAATCCTCGACTTTGATAAGAGCGAGAGTGAGAGTTATTCGGTGCAGTCGGTTCGTCTGGGTATCCGTTCGCAGGCCTCCAATGTTGTGTTTGTGGACCATACTGGCATTACGGGTGTTGTAGTTGAGCAGCCACTGATAGTTCGCAGCTATCCGGGCGTGATTCGGTTCATCTGCTCCGAGCCTCAGCATAATTGCCGTATCTACGACATGACCGGCAATTTGGTACGCCATCTTGATGAGGTTTACCAAGACCTTGATATAGAGCTTCCTAACGGCTTCTACCTAATCATAACGGATGAACATCCCACCCCGATCAAGGCAGCTCCGCTGATGTGATAGTAGCGCTTTGATGGTTGGTGCAACCCCTCCGCTTTGGCCTTGGCGGGATTGCCGAGCTGAAGCTCGTCGCCAAAGACAAAGTGCCGCTTGCGCGGCATTGCTTTGCTCGGGTGGCGGTTTGTGACATCGCGGAGCGATGTCCGTACATTTTTTTTGGTTGTTAGGGGGTCAGATGGTGCGGAGTTTGTGTTTGTTGATGAATTCTCGTAGTGCTGGGTGGTGCTCTATCAGGTAGTCGTGCACCATTCGGTCCGACCAGAATTGAGGGGGCAGTTCACCTTGCATCACGGCTACCTCTATTGTGGGGTTGTCGTTCTGAATGACATCGTGGATAATTTTGAGAATACGCGGCATTGCATTTCGCATGGCATCCGCCTGAATATCGGAGGGTACTTCAAGGAGGTATTTGTCCTTTTCCTGCAATTTGGGAGTGCACTCCATGATTACGCTTGCGAGCACGGGCTGATTTTTCACAGCCTTTACGACCTGTTCCCAGCCGCGGTTGAAATCGGCATCGGTGTAGGGTGTGTTGCGCTTTGCGGTTGCCTCGTGGGGTGAGTCGGCCTCGGAGTTTGCGGTGGTCTGGCGACTTGCGCGCACTTTCTGCGCCAAAGCCGAGAGGGAGTATCCGCCCACTTTTACGGATGGGGGTACTGCCGTCGGCGCTTGAGGCGCAGGCGTGGGTTGAACGGGCTTAGGCTGCGGCGCCTGAGGTTTTGGCGCAGCGGGTTGAGGAGCCTGTTGGGGCAGGCCTTCCGGCTGAGCAACAGGCTTTAACGGTAAGAGTTGGTGCCCCTCGTCACTTCCGTATTCATCGGGCGAGGGGCTGGATAGTTGGCACAGTTTGATGAGCGTCAACTCTATTAAGAACTGTTTATTACTTGCCTGTCGATAATTGAAGTCGGCAGAATTGCATAAATCCATGCCCCGATAAATGAATGCCGGATTAAGTTTAGCGGCCGTCTGAGCCAACTGCTGACGCACATCGTCGGGGGCTTCGATGAGGTCCAGTGTAGATGGATGCGCAGCCAGCATCAGGTCGCGGAAGTAGAGGCCGAGCCCGTTGATGAAGAACTGGGAGTCGAATCCGCGGGTTCGAATATCCTTATAAATGAGTAGGGCACCGGGTACGTCGGCGGTGACGAAGGCGTCAATCAGCCGGGAATAGTATGACCGGTCGAGTACGTTCAGGCTTGCAAGAGTTCCTTCATATGTAATTTTTCCTTGTCCGCTTGCAGCGACCTGGTCGAATATCGACAGGGCATCGCGCATAGCGCCATCGGCGTTGTTAGCGATGATAGTCAGGGCGGCGGGGTCGGCTTCGACGCCTTCGTTTTTCGCCACCATTGACAGATGTCGGACCATATCGGTTACTGAAATACGATTGAAATCGTAGATCTGGCAACGGGACAGGATTGTGGGAATAATCTTGTGCTTTTCTGTTGTGGCGAGGATGAATATTGCGTGAGCGGGCGGTTCCTCAAGGGTTTTGAGGAATGCATTGAAAGCCTGCGAACTGAGCATGTGCACCTCGTCGATGATGAACACGCGGTATCGTCCTTTCGTGGGTGGTACGACTACCTGGTCGATGAGGTCACGGATATTTTCGACGCTGTTGTTAGAGGCGGCGTCGAGCTCCATGATGTTCAACGAGCGGTTCTCGTTGAATTGGCGGCAAGATTCGCATTCATTGCAAGCTTCGCCAGCCCGGGTGCGATTGGTGCAGTTGATTGTTTTGGCAAAAATACGGGCGCATGACGTTTTTCCCACCCCACGGGAGCCGCAGAAAAGGTAGGCATGAGCCAGACGGTCGGAAAGGATAGCGTTCCGCAGAGTCCGCGTCAAGCTCTCCTGCCCCACGACCGAGTCGAACGTCGCCGGCCTGTACTTTCTCGCCGATACTATATAGTTTTCCATTTTAATAATCACGATTTCCGAAAATCATTGTACCGATTCGGATTAGGTTAGAGCCGCACTCAATGGCGATATGATAGTCGTCGCTCATACCCATTGAAATAGTGTCGAATCCTCGCAAATCGGGAGCGATTTCCTTTATTTTAGCCGCCAAGTTGGCAATGGCTTCGAAGTCGGCCCGGATTCGGGTTTGGTCATCGGTGTTTGTGGCCATACCCATGATTCCGCAGAGGTGAGTTGCGCGTAAGAGTTCGAAGCGTCGGTCGCGGAAGTATTGGATGAGCTGTTGGGGTGTGAATCCGGTCTTTGTTTCTTCTTCGGCCACATGGACCTGGAGGAGTACCTTCGATACGATTCCCAGGCGCTCACTTTCGGCATCAATCAAATCGAGAAGCTTCAGGGAGTCAACGCTTTCAATCAAAGCCACGCGTCGTGTCCGGAGCAACTGACGGACCTTGTTGGTCTGAAGATGGCCGATGAAGTGCCACCTGACGTCCTGGGGCATAGCGTCGATTTTAGGGAGCAATTCCTGAATACGGCTTTCGCCAAAGATACGCTGACCGGCATCGTAGGCATCTTGCAAGGCGCTGACGGGGTGGAATTTAGACACCGCAACCAGCTCCACGCCCTCCGGGAGGGAGGCGTGGAGTTTGCGGATGTTATCGGCCACGAGCCCCATCAGTCAACAACTTTCATTTTGAAAACGTCCATGAGGGGAGTTTCAGCGATCTGCATGATTTCGTAATCAGCCATTGTGCCTTTCATACCTTCCTGGAAGTTGTCGTAGGCGTTTTTGAAGTCGTTTGCCTGTACCAGAATCAGAGAAGCCGAACGTTTTTCGACGGCGGTTTTTTCATCGATAGTGATGAATCCGACCTTAACCATATACCATTTGTCGCCGGCTTCGTTGAAGAATATTTCAGCGATTTTGGTGCGTTTTACCGCGGAGACGGAGAATTCGCCGGATATGTAGGGGGTCATTTCTTCGGTGATGCGCGCTTCGGCCTCGGTGAAGCTGAGGGCGTCCACCAGGTAGGGTTCCGTCACTTTTTTGACAGCACCATTTTCAGCTGCTTTGTCGTAGCGTATCTTGCATTCAAACCAATTTGCCATAATGATCGGGTTTATTGGGGATATTTCGGGATTAATCTTGATTAATCGGGATTTAGCTTGATTAATCGTGGTAGTCGGGATTGGGTTTATTTTCCTCTTTCTTTCAGGAGTTGTTCGAGGAGAGGTCGGAGGCCGTCGGCGTATACCTGGAAACCGAGGTCGGTGAGGTGGATGCCGTCGACAGTACCGCCGCATGTTTCGCTGTCGTGCTGAGCGGCTTCAACGTAGTAGAGGTTCTTTGGATTCTCGGCCAATAGTTTTTCGTAATTACGACGGAATGCCGCGTTCTTAGCGGGGAGATATTTGTTGAAGAAAGAGTCGTAGCGGGCATAGGGGTATATTGGTCCTGCTACCATTACGATGGGTACATCGGGACGAGCCTGGCGGATAATGTTGACGAAACCGTATGTGAGGGTGTCGCACATCATTTCGGTGCAGTTGGGGACGGGGTCGAGGACGAAAACGTCGACCTCGGGAATTGAGGCGAGCGCGCGGGCCATGACTGAGTCCATCTTGCCTTCGCCGCTCATACCGATGTTGATTACTTCGGCGTTGAGGTCGCGGGAGAGGATGTTAGTGCTGACCATTCCGGTTCGAGATGCGCAGCCGCCCTGAAGGATTGATGTACCGTAGGCCACGATTCGCTTGTCGCGGTCGATGATGTGGGGATTTCCGGATGTAATGACAGCGGTGGAATCGACCTTGATGTCGAGGTGGGTAACTCCGTCGTAGAGAGGGAGATATACCATGTATTCCGACATTACGGTGGTGTCGCGGTTTTCAACGTATGTGCTTTCCACCATTTTGGTATCTTTGTCGGCCAGATAAGGACGGTTAGTGTTGACATGACGCCATACGCTGTCGCCTTCCAGGATGTAGAGGTCGGTACCTTTTAGACCGGTGTCGGCCATATGAATCATGTGAGTGTTCCAGAGGAGGTTGTATCGCACGCCTACACGCGAAGAGTTGGTGGCGAAACGTACGCCTATGCCTGATGAGCACTGAGTACGATCCCAGAGTGTTGGACGTACGCTGTCCTTGAGGGCTTTCGGGATTCGGGTGTATGGGCCGTCGGTGTCGTCAAAGCCTTTGTTGATGACACGTAATTCCTGCGCGTCCACATATTTCCAGGGTTTTTCCACTTTCGGGCCCTGAGCTGAGGCAGAGGCTAAAGCAGCCACGGCCATCAGTGCCATAAAAAATCGTTTCATAGATAATGAGGGTTATATTTTAGAATTTTTTCTGAGGAGTATTTGCGCCAGTTCGGCCACCCCTTCGGTGGCGTTGGCGCGTATTACGTTTACGCCGCGTGGCACTACTGACGGGTTGGGGTCGATGTAGTAGACGGGCACTCCGGGGCGAACATAGTTGACGAGAGCCGCGGCGGGATAGACCTGCAGGCTTGTACCGATGATTACGAAGACGTCGGCGCGTTGGACGAGCTCGACCGCGGGTTCGAGCATGGGTACCGCCTCCTGGAAGAATACGATGTGCGGGCGCACATGATGGCCGTCGATGATGGTTTCGGGGCTTGTGCGAGTGTTGTAGTCCAGGCGGTATACCTTTGTTTCATCGTCGAGAGCGCGGACCTTGTTTAGCTCGCCGTGGAGGTGCAGGACGTTAGATGAACCGGCACGCTCGTGGAGGTCGTCGACATTCTGAGTGATGATGTAGACGTCGAAATCGGTTTCCAAGTCCTTGAGGATTAGATGAGCGGCATTTGGTTCCACTTGCGCCAACTGAGCGCGGCGCGCGTTATAGAACTCGTGAACCAGCGCGGGATTTCGGCGAAATCCGTCGGCACTGGCCACGTCCATCACGGGGTATTCTTCCCAAAGGCCATCGGCATCGCGGAAAGTACGGATTCCGCTCTCGGCGCTGATACCGGCGCCGGAGGATATTACGAGAACAGGTTTAGAAGCGGTCATCGCGGCTGAAGGTTATGTTTCCGAAAGAAGACGAAGAAGCCGGCTGGTTGTTGTTGACGGCAGCGGTTTTCTCGGCACGACGAGCAGCGTCGGATTTACGTTTGTCGCGTTTGTAAGCGGGGTCTCGTTCGACCATTTCGATAGCTGTGTCGGAGTCGAGCTGTTCGGGAGTCAGGATGTAGTAGTTCTGAGTTTCCTGACCGCGGGTGAACTCGTCGACCTTGTCCTTTCCGTAAGCAGCAATTATACGGGAGTTGATGGAGGCTTCCTCATTCTCGGCGGTCTGGTTGTTGCCTTCGATCACGGCCACGGTTTCCTTGTTTGTTTCTACGGCTACGTCGAATCCGGCGGCGAGTATTGTAAACTTGATTTTGTCGCCAAGACTGTCGTCGTACCCCCATCCGAACTTGATTTTCACGCTTCGGTTGACCTGGCTTACGAGCTGATTGGCCTGCATTGCCTCGGTAACCTTGAAAGGCGGGTTGATGTCGTGGGAGTAGTAGAAGGCGAAGAGCAGACGACGTGCGCTGCTGATGTTAGTGTCGCAGAGCAGAGGGGAGTGGAGAGCTTCGGCGATAGCCTTTGCCATACGGTTCTCGCCTTCGCCGTAGCCCACTGAAATCATGGCGGTGCGTCCTCCACGGAGACAGCTGTCCACATCGTTCATATCGATGTTGATGCTTGCGAGGCTGGTGACCATGTCGGAGATAGTGCGGGCAGCCACAGCCAGGACGTCGTCGGCCTTAGTAAAGGCGGCGGCCCATTCCATGTCGGGGTAAATTTCGCCCAGGCGGTCGTTGTTGATCAGCAGTAGTGCGTCCACATTTTCCTGCAGGCGGTTGGCTCCGTCCAGGGCGCTGTTGAGCTTTGTAATACCTTCGAAAAAGAAAGGTATGGTGACGATACCGACGGTGAGTATACCCTTTTTCTTTGCAACGCCGGCCACCACGGGGGCGCCACCGGTACCGGTACCGCCGCCCATGCCGGCGGTGACGAATACCATCTTTACGTTGTTGTCGAGCATACGTTCGATTTCGGGCACACTTTCTTCGGCCGCTGCCTGTCCAACTTCAGGCTGACCACCGGCGCCCAGACCCAAGGTTGTGTTGGGGCCCAGGAGGATACGGTTGGGCACAGGGGATGCGAGGAGTGCCTGCTGGTCGGTGTTGAGGACCACGAAGTCGACACCCTTGACGCCTTGTGTGTGCATGTAGCTGACGGCGTTCGAGCCGCCGCCCCCCACACCCATTGCGATGATGGTGGGGTTGGGGGTAGTGAGAGTATTCTCACGGGTATTATATTTCTCAATGTTGAGATCGTCCATTTCGTCCATAAAAATCAGTACAATAGATTGTGATTATTTTCTATTATCTTCCTCGGGGCCGAGCATTCGGGTGAGCATGTCGGAAAACTTGTCCATACGCGAGCTTGCGGCCTGGATGTCATCCTCCTCTTCGGCATACGCGATGTCGTTGATGTTGAGGTCCTCTTCGGAATCGTCGTCGTCATAGTCCTCCTCATCTTCGTCGCGTTGTTTACGCTTGCGTCGGAATATATCGAAGAAGCTTCGTGATTTGCTCTTTGGTTCGCGGTCGTCGGGGTCGTCCTCCAGCAGGCGGTCATCATCTTCCTCGACGGCTTTTCTGACGGGTTTCCTCACGGGAGCCGGTGCGGAAGCAGCGGGTGCGGCCTGGCGTGTGGGTTCCTGTGTCGGGGCGGCCTTGGGGGCTTCCTGGGCAGGGGCCTTGGGGGCTTCCTGAGCGGGAGCGGGGGCTTTTGGGGCCGGCTTGGCTTCGGGAGTGATCACTACCACGGGTTCTTCGGGCTCAACGGGTCGGATAGGGCTTAGGCCTTTGAGCCCTGGGATACGGTTGGCGATTGCCAGCAGAGCGATTATGTCGATGTTGTCGGATGTGTTGCGTCCGGGAGTGTGGAAGGTTATGCCTTCGGGCATTGTGGCCATACGGACATGAATTTTCGACTGCTGACCCACCAGTTTGGCGAAGTCGGCCAGCTGGCTTCCACCGCCGGTGAGCACGATTGTGCTGAGAGCATTGAGCGGTGTTATGGAGAGGTTGATATGGTGCATTGCGTTGGCGATGATTTCTCCTGCGCGCGCACGTGCGTACCCTTTTATTTCCTTTATATTGGGAGTACGGTCGTTTTTGTCCTCGGGGTCGAGGTTTATGAGACTCTTCTTAATATTTTCAGCGGCCTCCTCGGTGATGCCGAGTCCGACGCTGAGGTCGCGGGTAATCAGAGCCGACCCCATTGGAATAGTAACCAGGGAAGCCAGGGTACCGTTTTTATAAGTAACCACCGTTGTGGTTTCGGCGCCGACATCGATCAGCGCGGCACCGACTTGCTTTTCGTCGCGTGTGAGGACGAAGTCGGCCACAGCGATAGGGCGCAGAGCATAGCGGATCTCCTCGGCGGGGACGGTGTCCAATCGCAAACGTTCGAGGTTCTGGTGCGTCTCCTTTCCACAAGTGATGAGCATGAACTCGCCACGGAGCGTTTCGCCATAGGAGCCTACAGCCCTGGGGACAGCGGTTTTGTTGACGTAGAACTTACGAGGCATCACCGCTTCGATGATATGCGTGTCGCTGACATAGTCGCGGGTAGCTTCCTGTTTGAGACGAGCCACTTGCTGTTCTGTGATTTCGCACTCCTGGGGGAAGTGGATCACCGACTCGGTGGCATGAGCGCCGAGCGAACGACCGCCCAGAGCGATGGCCAAGCCCTCCACGCGCCTACCCTGAACGGTACGGGCGCTCTCCAGCGAACGTATGACTTCACTGACCAGACGAGCCACCTCGCGGATGTTCTGAATGCGTCCGTATCGGACGTTGTTGGCTGAAGGGACTTCTTCCACAGCCAGGACAGACAAACTGTTGTCGGGAGCTACGGAGCCTATGGCGCCCTTTATTTTGGACGAGCCAATTTCTAATGCAACTATTGTTTTGAGATCCACTGTTTATATTTTTTTGGAGATATCGTTTTATTGGTTGTTTCTAATCTGGCTTGGAGTGAGGTCGGTCATGAATGTGGAATCGGAGTCGATGTCCCATTCGCCGGTTTTCTCCTCCTCGGTTGGGAGCACCGGGGGCGGCACCACATGATTACGGCGTGAGGCTACCACCTGGTCGCGCCACTTGACGGCGATGGTGTCGTAGGCCGACCATCCTTCATATGGCGCCACATGGCGGTAGAAAGCGCGCAGTCGGCGGAATTTGTCCTCCACCATGGAAGTATCGCCGAAGTTGATGACATGTCCCACTATGTTTGGTACCAGTATGATGTTGCCGTCGGGTTGCTGGGTGACAGTGGCTATCAGGGCACTGGCTTTCGGGTTTGAAGCGATGTAGTCCAGCAGTGGCAGCAGTCGGGCGGCGGGATGCACGGAGTCGAACTTACCCACCAGCACGGGTACATCTATATGGTATCGCAATTCGGCGGCGATTCGTTTGCCCGAGGCGTTGATGTAGTATGAAGGCTGTCCCTTCTCGAACACGCGAGCCACGGGCACCATCGGGGTGGCCTCGATCACCAAAGTACCGTCCGAGAGAATCATTGCGTTAGCGTTCTGCAACTTATCGGAAGCGCGCAATCGTTGCTCCAGGGAGAAAAGGTCGAAGCGGTCGCGCAGAACTCCCCCTACGGTATCGGGGTCCAGTTCGGCCTCGTGGAGCACATCGAGCACGTTCACAAACCGACTTTTGGGGTCGGACAGCTCCACCTGTACTCTCTTGAGGGTAGCCTTATGCGACATGCGTGCTGACACCACCAGGGCACAGCAGCAGTAAGCTACCATAAGGAAGCTCAACACGCACATTACTACTTGTTTACGGCTCACGAAACTGTTGAGAGTTTTTAAAGTTGAAAGTTTAAAGTTTAGAGTGGAGAGTTTAGAGTGGAGTTTTGGCTTTATTTTCGAGTTGTGCTATCAGTGGTGCGATCTGAAGGTTGAGGTCGCCGGCACCGAGAGTCAACAGGATGTCAAAGTTACGATTTTTCATTGTTTTTACAAAGTCTTCTTTGAAAATCATCACTTTATCGGTGCATTTTACATCGTCGAAGATGATTTTGGAGGTCACGCCCTCGATGGGGAGCTCTCGAGCGGGGTATATATCGGCCAGCACGACGGCGTCGGCCAGACTGAGGGCTTGGGCGAATTCGGGGGCGAAATCGCGAGTGCGGCTGTACAGGTGTGGCTGGAAAGCAACGGTGAGATGTCGGTCGGGGTACACGGCACGGACACTTGCAATGCTTCGTGCGACTTCCTCGGGGTGGTGAGCGTAGTCGTCGATGATTACACGTTTGCGTCCGTCCTCTTCGCGCCAGCGGCGTTCGAAACGCCGTTCCACGCCGGGATAAGAAGCCATGGCCGTACGAGCCAGCTCAGGGGTAAGAGATCCGGTGAGCCACACGGCAGCCAAGGCCGCGATGGCATTATCTATATTCACATCCACCGGCACACCGAGTTCGATGTCGGTGATAGAGCCTTGGGGATGAACGAAGTCGAACACGATAGTACCGTTGCCGAAGCGTTCGTTGGCGCTGTGGAAATCGCCCGATTTGCGTCCGAAGGTGTACCGGCGCACATCCTTGCCCTGACGTGATTTCAGCTTGAGACCCTCGCGCACCACCAGTGCCCCTCCGGGCACGATGAGTTCGGTGAAGCGGGCGAACGATTCGAGGTAGGCCTCTTCGGTGCCGTAGATATCGAGATGGTCGGGGTCGGTAGCCGTAATCACGGCGATGTATGGCGAAAGATGATGGAATGAACGGTCGTACTCATCCGCCTCCATCACACAGAATTCCGCGCCGGGGCTCAGCAGCAGGTTGGTATTATACCCCTTGAGCACACCGCCCAGGAAGGCATTGCATCCTTGGCCGCATTTGAGGATGTGTGCGGCCATCGACGAGGTGGTAGTCTTGCCATGAGTACCGGCAAAACAGATACCCTTTGAGTGTCGGGACACCTGCCCCAGCACATAGGCACGTTTGCGCACCTCAAAACCTCCATCGCGGAAGAAACTCAGAGGAATGTTTGCATCAGGCACGGCGGGAGTATAGACCACCAGAGTACCGTGAGGCCTGCGGAAGGGCTCCGGCACAGCCTCCATAGAGTCCGAGAAAGAAACAACAGCCCCCTCGTGCTCCAGTTCGGCCGTCAAGGCCGACGGAGTGCGGTCGTAGCCCGCCACGGGCAGTCCCAGCGAAAGGAAATAGCGAGCCAGTGCAGCCATTCCGATTCCACCGATACCTACGAAGTATACTCTTTCTATATCTTTGATTTCCATATTAATTCGTTTGAGCAAGAACACGGTCGATAGCATCGACAATCTTTTCATCAGAGTCGCGCAGAGCCATTGCGGAGCAAGCTTTCTCCATAGCCTCCCTTCGCGGAGCGTCATTTATGAGAGCACAAGTTACATCCCACAGTTTTGCGGGCACGTCGGCATCCATCACCATAACGGCGGCATCATGTACGACAAGCGCTTCGGCATTGTGACGCTGGTGATCTTCGGTCACGTTTGGCGAAGGCACCAGAATGGAAGCCTTTCCCAGATCCTGCAACTCGCTTATAGTACCTGCACCGGCACGGGAAAGCACCACGTCGGCGGCTCTGTAAGCCAGAGCCATATCGGCAATAAACTCTGTGACCTTGACATTGGGGCACGGATGTTCGTCGGCGAAAGCCTTGCAGCGCTCAAAGTCGGTTTTGCCCGTCTGCCAGATGATATCGAAATTGGCGGCAGAAGCGCGTCCGTCGGCAATGGCGGCCATCATGGCATCGTTGATGGTGCGGGCACCCAAACTGCCGCCTACCACCAGCAGCAAGGGTCGATCATTCTTGAAACTCAACTCCTGTCGTGCCTGCGCCGGCGTGAGGTTGCATTCCGACAAAGACTTGCGTACAGGATTTCCGGTGAGAATGATATTTTCAGCGGGGAAGAAGCGATCCATCCCCTCATAAGCCACACAGATAGCCTTCGCCTTGGCGGCAAGAAGCTTATTGGTGACTCCGGCGTAGGAATTCTGTTCCTGCAGCACAGTGGGCACTCCGGCCCGTTGGGCAGCCTTGAGAGTAGGGCCGCTGGCGTACCCCCCGACCCCGACGGCGATGTCGGGGCGAAACTCGCGCACAATCTTTCGCGCCTTGCGCATACTTTTGAACAGCTTGATGAGCACACCGAAATTACGCCACAACTTCCGGCGGTAAAATCCGGCAACGGGTAACCCCTCGATGGGATATCCGGCGGCCGGCACACGCGTCATCTCCATGCGGTTGTCGGCACCCACAAAGAGGATCTGGCAACCCGGATGACGACGTTCGAGGGCTGCGGCTATAGACAGAGCCGGGAAAATATGACCTCCGGTTCCGCCTCCACTGATGAGAATTCGTAATGGTGTTTTCATGTCTTTGCGTATGTCGCACGGGCGCGCGACTTATATTAGTGCAAAGTTACAATAAATTCGGGATTTATAAAATTAAAGATTGTAAATTTTTAAAATACCCCAAAATAGAACCAACAAACCCCCAATTAAAGACACAAAGTGTGCAAAATTTGAGGCCTTGTAAGTTAATTGATGTTAATTGTGGCTTTTTAAGGCGTTAAAACGTCATTTTTACAACACTTTCGTTTGCACGTTTCGTAAAAGGTTTATAATTTTGCACTGTGTTTTTCATAGTATTAGATTAAGATAAAGGTTTTTGGGAAAGAGAAGTTGTGAAACTTCTCTTTCTTGTTTTATACGGGATGGGGGTCGTCAGAAAGCGAATTGAAATATGCGCGGCGTTGTTTTTTTTGCGCCGGTGGAGGGTTGGTATTTGGTACATCGCAGAGCGATGTCCGTACACCTTGGGCGGGCATTTGAGACATCGCAAAGCAATGTCCGTACACTTTGGGTTGGTATTTGGTACATCGCAAAGCGATGTCCGTACATTTTTTGCTGATTAATCTTGATTTATCGGGATTTATCTTGATTTTGGGGGACTTATTGGCTGGACTTGGTAAAAAAGTTAGCTTGTCATCGCATCTCAACGGTGGTTTTTTCGTAACTTTGCAAAATTCGGGTAAGAATCCCGTTTTGCTAATATATTTCTCTTATGAATCGACTGATTGAGTACATACGTCGCCCGCAAGTGTGGGGTTTTGTGGTTTCGCTGACAGTGATAGCCTTGGTTTCCATTGCGTTCTTCTATCCTGACAACCTTGCAGGACATTCCTTGCAGCAGCCTGATATGCAGCAGGGTATGGCCAACGGTCATGAAGCGGCACTCTATCATGAGGCCACCGGCGAAAAGGCACTTTGGACCGATGCATTGTTCGGCGGTATGCCCACCTTCCAGATATCGCCCTCGTACCCGTCCAACGACCTTTTCAACTGGATTAACAACCTTTACGGACTATGGCTACCGGCACCGTCGAACCTCATGTTCATGATGATGACCGGATTCCTGATTTTGCTCTACGCACTACGTCAGCGCTGGTATCTGGCACTTTTGGGTGCGTTGGCATGGGGATTTTCGTCCTATTTCATAATAATCATAGGAGCGGGACATATATGGAAATTCCTCGCTCTCACCTATATACCGCCCACAATAGCCGGCTTTATCCTGGTGTACAACCACCGACCCTTCGTAGGTTCGGCCCTGCTGAGCCTCTTCGCCATGCTTCAGCTCAACGCCAACCACCCTCAGATGACCTACTACTTCGGTCTGGTGATGATAATCCTTGCCATATGCTATCTGGTGGATGCGATCCGTACACATCAGCTGCCCAACTGGTTACGCGGCACGGGATTAGCCCTGCTCTGCGGCGCACTTGCCATCGGCGCCAACCTCCCCTCGTTATATAATACATATGAGTACTCCAAGGAAACAAAGCGTTCGCAGTCGGAGCTGACCCCGCTGAGCAGCGCGGATCAACCCACCGAGCGCCCCACCGGCGGCTTACCCAAGGACGAAATCGTGGGCTGGAGCTACGGGCGCTCCGAACTATTCTCACTGGTTGTGCCCAACATCAAAGGAGGAGCGTCGGCACGACCCGAAGGGGGGCAGATGGAGCGAATGACCCTCGACCGTCTCGAAGATGCCGCCAACTACCCTGATGCCACCCTGCTTCCCTACCTCACGCAGTACTTCAACGACTCCGAGGGCACCAACGGCCCCGTATATGTGGGTGCCATCATCTTCGCACTCTTCATCTTCGGTTGCATCGTGGTCAAAGGTCCCCTCAAGTGGGCCATGTTGACAGCCACGATACTATCGTGCGCCCTTTCCCTGGGTTACAACTGGGAATGGCTCTCCGACCTGATGATATATAACTTCCCGATGTACAGCAAATTCCGCGCCGTGGAATCAATTCTGGTGGTTGCGGAATTCACCATACCCCTTATGGCCGTGCTGGGACTTACAGCCCTGTTCGACCATCCTGCCGAATCGCGCTCCTCGATGCTGCGACCACTGGCGTGGAGCTTCGGAGTACCCGCAGCCATCTGCCTGCTGCTGGTAATAGCACCGGGCATCACCGGCGATGCCGTGAACGACACCGACCGTCAGACCGTGGCCATGGTTCAGCAGCAGATGTTGCCCTACTACGCATCGCAGGGCGCCACCCAGCAGCAACTCAACCAAATAGCCGATTACATGTCCATCACCAATCCGGCCAACATAAAAGCAATCACCGAGTTACGTCATGGCCTGGTGCGCTCCGACGCATGGCGCTCGTTGATTTTCATCCTTTTCGGAGCCGCCCTGCTTTGGCTGCTGGTGGCGCGCAAGGCTCGACCCGGGGTTGTTGCCGGGGCACTGATAGTGCTCGTGGGAGTCGATGGCTACACGGTCAACAAGCGTTATGTGAGTCATAGCTCATTCGGCGAAAATCCCGCTACCGGCGAAATCACCTTCACGCCCGACGGCATCGACCAAGCCATCCTCGCCGACGGAGCCGGCAAACACTACCGCGTGCTGGACATCCCCGAATTCAGCAGCCCCGACCGCTCCTACTTCCACAACATGGTGGGCGGCTATCATGCAGCCAAACTCAATCGTTATGAGGATATTATCCAGCGCAAACTGATGCCGATGCTCCGTGTGGGCTATGTGCGCGATGCCGAAGAACTCAACGACCCGGCCAATGCCGAAATGGCCGCCACCCTGCGGGCCGGTTTCGAGGTGGCCGACATGCTCAATGCTCAATATATCATCACCGGCGACCGTGAAAGTCCCGTATTGAAGAACACCCATGCCTACGGGCCCGCGTGGCTGGTTGACTCAATCGCCTGGGTAGACAATGCCGACCGGGAGATGGAGATGCTGGACCCCGCCCGACTGAATCTACGCCGCAGCGCGGTGGCCGACCGTAAATTTGCCGACGTCCTGCCCGCCCAATGTCCTTCGTTGGTTCCCGGCGATACCGTCAAACTGGTTGAATACACCCCCAACCGCGTGACCTACAGCGCCGACACCCGCAACGGCGGCGTGGGTGTGTTCTCCGAAGTATGGTTCCCCTGGGGCTGGAAAACCACCGTTAACGGTCAGCCCGCCCCCATGGCTCGCGTGAACTACATCCTGCGCGCCGTGCAGCTCCCTGCCGGTCATTCCGAGGTGGTGATGACCTTCCAGCCCGATTCGCTGGCCATAACCGGAAAAATAGCCTACGCGTGCGTGACACTTATATATATAATAGTGCTGGCCGGCCTGGCCCGTGCCGCTCGCCGCAACAAGCTCATACTGGTGTGATGGGGCTCTATCTGATTTGGCAGCGTCTGCGTCATAGTCGCGGATTCGGAATCCATTCACCCTACGCCTTCCGGTTCATCACAGAGGTGCTCCATCAGCCCTGCCGGTACTACGCCTACGACAGTCTGCCCGACGACATCCTCAACGAGCACGAGTGGAAACTGCTGGTGCGCCTGCTGGTACACTTCCGTCCGCGCACCATCAGCCTTGGTCCGGGCGTACCCTCGCGGGTGGGTCGTTTCCTGCGAAAGGTAGCGCCCCGAGTGGTATTTTCCGGCGCGCCCGACCTCCTGATCGGCTTCAACGAAGTGCCCCAAGAATTCACAGAGTCCGTACACAAAGGCAAACTTCACGCAATAATTTTCAATTCTAAATCCGCCCCCGCCCCCCAAGGCCGACAACAAGGCATGGTATTCAGCAACGGCAAGAGTTGGATAATGGCCGCCCACAAACATCTGCCGCCCCAGAACTTTGAAGTCTATTTCTAAATAACCCTCACAACAACGTGCCCACGCACCATCAAAACCCTTATAACGATGAAGTTACTGCCCATATTCCTCAGCCTGTTTGTGATTTGTTCCTGCCAAACCAAACGAGAAGTTCCCGTGCCCGAATTCCCCGAGGGCGACGGTGTACATATACCCCGGGCCCCAATCGTAGAGAAGACCGGAGTGCCCGAAGCAGAGCCCGAGACAGGCATCCACACACCCCGCCCGACCATCGTGGACAAATCCGGTGCAGCCATTCCTAAAGCGTTGGCTTACAGAACATCCGGCAATTACAACGACAACGTCTTCATCCTGATGGATGCCTCCGGCAAAATAGTATCTTACCCGGCCCCATCGGATGTCAATGCCTCCTCGGCACCCCTGCAGCTGGCTAACGGCTGGCTCTTGGACAGACGCGGCATAGCCGACAATGCAGCCTTCCTCGATTACACCTGGCAGCAGTACCACAACCTGCCCGCAGCACCCACAGCGGCACAGTTGAAGGACCATATCATAGCCGGAGCCCGAGTAACACAAATACTCGTACTCCCCTGCACCTTGGCCGAAGCCGAGGCCGACACAGCAACTGTAAACGCCATCATCGCAGCCGACACCCCCACCGCCACTCTGAAAAAATAGCACCCACCGGCGGGAAAAATTTACCTTTGTAAACCACTGTAGATAACTTTTTACCGCCACATAGCGGAAAATTGAGAAAAATGCCGTAAATTTGGACTCAAATTCTCGCGCGCCCGCCCGCGAGTTGTACCGCTATGAACGAACCAGTTTATCACATACCCGCTTTACTTCCTCAATGTCTGGATGCGCTGGAGGTGCATCCGGGCGGTATTTACATCGACGTCACCCTCGGTGGCGGCGGACATTCGCGCGCCATCGCAGAAGGTTTGACCCACGGGCATCTCTACTCGCTGGATCAGGACAACGACGCCATTGCGCGTGCCGTGGCCTCCGACGTGTTCACGCCCGTACACGGAAACTTCCGCTACCTCTCCAACTATGCCGACTTCTTAGGCATCGAGGGTAAGGTGGACGGTATACTGGCCGATCTGGGAGTGTCGTTCCACCACTTCGACGATGCCGAGCGCGGTTTTTCATTCCGCTCCGACGCGCCTCTGGATATGCGCATGAACCGTGATGCCGCCGTCACCGCCGCCCAACTGCTGGAAAAAGCCTCCGAAGCCGACCTTGCGTCATGGCTCACCCTCTACGGCGACCTCCGCAACGGGCGCAAGATGGCGCATCGCATCGTGAGCTTGCGGGCATCGGCACCGATAACCACGACCGGTCAGCTGGTGGAGGCAGTTCGTCCTCTCATCAACGCCGCTCAGGAGAAGAAAGAGCTTGCACAAGTGTTCCAGGCCCTTCGCATCGTGGTCAACGGCGAGATGGATGCGCTCAAGGAATTGCTTGCTGCAGCGGTGAGCGTACTCAAACCCGGAGGGCGCCTGGCCGTTATCACCTACCACTCACTGGAAGACAGACTGGTGAAGAACTTCATGCGCACGGGCAACACCGGCGGCGAGGCCTCCGAGGACATCTTCGGGCGGCGCACCGCACCTCTGAAAATGCTCACCTCCAAGCCCATAGTGCCCGACGCGGCCGAAATAGAAGCCAACCCCCGCAGCCGCAGCGCCAAGTTGCGCGTGGCACAGAAAGTATAAACTCTCACATGGCACGTTATTCGGGATTCCTTTCATCGTTCAGCCACGGCGCAAAGATGTTCTTGCAGGGACAAACCATTTCCAGCAAGTTCTTCATCCGCCATTTCTTCACCACGGCGTTTCTGGTGCTCAGTTGCGTGGGCATCATAGCCTTGCGATTTGAGTGCACCACCAACGAGAACAAAATAGCCTCGCTCAAAACGCAAATTCATGTGATGAACACGGCCAAGCAGAAGGAGCGCTCCCGCTACATGACCCTCACCCGCGAGAGTGCCATGCTCCACCTGGTGGATTCTCTCCATCTGGGTCTGTCGATTCCCGAACGTCGCCCCCGTATCATTACCCTTGATTCCGACTGACTCTCCTCATGACTGAAAAAAAGAATAAAACCAAGAAAGCCAAAGTCAGTGCCGGCGGTATCCACAAATATGGCCACCGCCAGCTGATTGTGCGTTTCTCGCTGGTGTTGGCTATAGCGATGGTTATCACCTCGCTGATTATCTACTTCCTGGTCAGGACCACCACCGTGCACCGCGACGACTGGAACCGTATGGGTCTGTCCACGCTGCGCGACTCCATGTGGGTGACCCCGCTGCGCGGTGAGATTCTTGCTGCCGACGGCTCCATCCTGGCCACGAATCTCTACTACTACAACGTGATGATGGACCTCCGCACGCCGGGGTTCAAAATCATCGAGTTCACCGAGGCCAAAAAAGAATTGGCCGATTCGCTCAGCCGCTATTTTCCGCCCTACAGCTCCAAGGAGTGGATCAAGAAAATCGACGATGCCCTTGAGCCTCAACGTTCCAAACGTACGCGTAATTTCGTGCTTGCCCGCGAGGTGTCGCGCGAAATGGTGTCCAAAATCAAAGAATTCCCCTTCTTCCGCGACCTCAAGGGGCGGTACGGGCAGCATGGCGGTCTGAAGGCCGATCAGGTGATGAAACGAGCCTATCCCTTCGGCAAAATGGCGCGTCTGAGTATCGGTCGCGTAGGCATGACGGCTGAAAACAGCGACGTGCACGGTCGTTCAGGTCTTGAATATGCTTTGGACACACTGCTTTACGGCAAAAAGGGTCTCAACCGCAAAGCCCTCTCCACCCGCGGCACCCGTTATGTGACCGACATCCCGGCAATCGACGGCTACGACATCACCACCACCATCGACATCACCATGCAGGACATCCTCGAAAGCGAACTCGGCCAGATGTTGCTGCTGTCGCATGCCGACTGGGGTACGGCCATATTGATGGAGGTAGCCACGGGCGATATCAAGGCCATCTCCAACCTCGAGCTGGACAAGAAAAGCCATACGCCCCGCTATATCGAAGCCCTCAACCGCTCGGTGCTGGGTTATGAGCCGGGCTCCGTGATGAAGGTGATGAGTATGGCCGTGGGGTTGGAGAAAGGATTTGCCCGTCCCAACCAGGTGTACCCCATCGGGCACTCCTTCCGGTATCTCAACGACCGTCCCATCAACGACACCCACTCGCCCGCCGGACTGCCTGTGAGCCGCTTTCTGGAATACTCGTCCAACATCGGTATGGTGAAGATGACCATGCCTTACTATAACGACGACCTCAACCGCTTCCGCGAAGACCTGGCCGAAATGGGCTTCTTCGATCGCCTCAACACCGGCATCGCCCACGAGCGCCGGCCCTCTTTCGCGCGCCTGGGCAACAAGCATCAGGACAAGGTGGCGCTTTCCCGAATGGTGTTCGGCTACTCCACCATGATTCCGCCCCTTTACACCTGCGCCTTCTATAACGCTGTGGCCAACGACGGGCATTTTGTGCGTCCCAGGTTGGTGAAAGGTTTGCGGTCGCCCGCCGGCGAGGATTCGATTATTCCCGTGACCTACATCCGCGAGAACATGATGTCGGAAAAGAACGCCAAGATTCTCCGTGCCATGATGCGCGAGGTGGTATGGGGAGAAGGTGGAACGGCCAAAGCCCTCAAGAGCGATATCGTTGAAATCGCCGGCAAAACCGGCACCTGCAAGCTGGCCAAGGAGGATAACCGCCCCCGTGTGGATGCCAACGGCGACTCCATCAAGCTGCCCCCCTTCAAAGGCGGATATATCGAAGGACATTATCGCGTGACATTCTGCGGATTCTTCCCCTATGAGAATCCCAAGTACACCTGCATCGTGGTTATCTCCGACCCCAAGGTGCCCTACCGCGGTCCGGCTCTGAGTGCCGGGCAGGTGCTCAAGAATACGGCTCTGAAACTTTACGCCCGCGGTATGCTCACCGACGACCCCCATTATCAGGCCGAGAAAACCGTCAAGGATGAGCCGGTGCTCTATTCAGCGCTCAACAAACGGCAGCACTCAGCCATCCATTCCGACCTCAAGCTGGGCGACATGCGCGCCCTCAGGCATCCTGACGAGGACTGTCCCGCCGGCACCATACCCGACGTAAAGGGTATAAGTCTGCGTGAAGCTCTCACCACACTCGAAAGTCACGGTTACTCGGTGGATTTCAGCGGAATAGGTTATGTGGCCACGCAAAGTCCGGAAGCCGGCACCACCGCCGGGCCGGGTACTAAAGTAAAACTTACACTACGACACAACTGATGGAATTTATCAATACACTTGAAACGCTCCTGGATGCTCTGCCCGAGCGAAAGATATATGGCTCCTGCGAGCCCGAAGCGGAAATACACGCCCTGACCGACGATTCCCGCCAAGCCGGCGCCGGAATCCTCTTTGTGGCTGTGCGCGGAGTGGCCGCCGACGGACACCGGTTCATCCCCTCGGCCATCGCCGCCGGTACTCGAGTTCTGGTGGTGGAAGAGCTTCCTTTGGAACAGCCTTCCGACTGTGTGTTTGTTCAAGTTCCCGACACCCGCATCGCATTGGGGCTGCTTGCTTCGCGTTTTTACGGAGACCCCTCCGAGTGCATGACTCTGGTGGGCGTAACCGGCACCAATGGCAAAACCACCGTGGCCACGCTGCTCTATGAGATGGCACGGATGCGCGGGCTCAAGGCCGGACTGCTTTCCACCGTTGCCAACTATATCGACGGCCAAATGGTACCGGCCACACACACCACACCCGGCCCGGTGGAGCTCAACAAACTTCTGCGCAGCATGGTTGATGCCGGATGCACCTTCGCCGCCATGGAAGTGAGCAGTCATGCCGCCCATCAGCATCGTATTGCCGGTCTCACCTTCGCCGGCGGTATCTTCACCAATCTCACCCGCGACCATCTGGATTACCACAAGACCATGGCCGAATATCTGAAGGCCAAGAAGAGCTTCTTCGATTCACTGCCCGCCGAGGCCTTCGCACTGGTCAATGCCGACGACCGCAACGGCTCGGTGATGGTGCAGAACACGGCGGCAGCGGTCAGCACTTACTCCGTGGGGGGTGTGGCAACTTTTTGCGTGCGCATCCTGGAAGACCGGCTGGACGGAATGCTGCTTGAAATCGACGGCAATGAGGTGGAGACCCGCTTTGTGGGCGAGTTCAATGCCGCCAATCTGGCCGCTGTGTATGGTGCCGCAAGGTTGCTGGGCGTAGCCCGCGATGAAGCTCTCCGGCACCTGAGCAACCTCTATCCGGTGGCCGGCCGATTCCAGCCCGTTGCGTCGGGCTACGGCGTGACTGCCATCGTGGACTATGCCCACACACCCGATGCGCTGATCAACGTGCTCGACACCCTCAACAATTACAAACTATCCACCGCCCGCGGTGCCCGCGTAATTACCGTGTGCGGTTGTGGCGGCGACCGCGACGCCGGCAAACGGCCCATCATGGCCCGCGAGGCCCAGCGCCGCTCCGATGTGCTCATCCTCACATCCGACAATCCTCGTCACGAGCGTCCCGAGGACATTCTGGCTCAGATGCAGCAAGGTCTGTCGGCCGAGTCGGATTGCCTCACGGAAGTTATTGTGGACCGCGCCGAAGCAATAGCCCGAGCAGCGCAGATTGCCGAGCCCGGCGATGTGATTCTGATTGCCGGCAAGGGACATGAGGATTACCAGATTATCGGCGACACAAAAATTCATTTCGACGACCGCGAAAAAGTGGCCGAAGCCTTCAAAATGTACAACCCTAACAGATAAGCAGTCAAGCTATGCTTTACTACCTCTTCGAATACCTCCAGCAGCTGGGAATGCCCGGTGCACGCCTGATGAACTACATCACCTTCCGAAGCGCATTCGCCTTCGTGCTCGGACTGATTTTAGCCATCTTTATGGGGCGTTCCATCATCCACCGCCTCCAGCGTATGCAGATTGGCGAAATTATCCGCGACCTCGACCTGGAAGGACAGCTCAAAAAGACAGGTACTCCCACCATGGGCGGGCTCATCATCATCTTCAGCATCCTCATCCCCTGCCTGCTGATTGGCGACCTCTCCAATGTGTATATGCTGCTGATGCTGCTCACCACGGTGTGGCTCGGTGCTATCGGTTTTACCGACGACTATATGAAGTTCAAACGCCGCAACAAGGACGGTATTCGCGGTATGTACAAAATTGCCGGGCAGGTGGGAATCGCTCTGGTGGTAGCCGGTACGATGTACCTCAACCCCGACGTGGTCATCGTGAAGAACTCCGAGGTGGTCAATGCCGACACTCATCGCGTGGAAGAAGTAATCTACGAAAGCGGCCAGATAAAAACCCCGCAGACTACAATTCCCTTTGTGAAGAACAATAATTTCGACTACTCCTCCCTGACCCGTTGGATGGGTGAGTATGACCAGGTTGGCGGTTGGATTGTGCTTTTCCTGGTGATTATCTTCCTTGTGGCAGCCACCAGCAACGGGGCCAACCTCAACGACGGGCTTGACGGCATGACGGCCGGACTCTCGGCAATCGCCGGGGCGGCACTCATACTGATGGCTTACCTGGGAAGCAACCTCATCTATTCGGCATATCTCAACATAATGTATGTGCCCATGAGTACGGAATTGGTGGTGTATATGGCTGCCTTTATCGGTGCTTTGATCGGCTTCCTGTGGTACAACGCCTCCCCCGCGCAAGTCTTTATGGGCGACACGGGCAGCCTCACACTGGGTGGTGTCATTGCCGTGTTCGCAATCCTCATCCACAAGGAGCTTTTGCTGCCGATTCTTTGTCTTCTTTTCTATGTGGAAGACCTTTCGGTGGTGCTCCAGGTGGCTTATTTCAAGAAAACCGGAGGCAAACGCATCTTCAAGATGACACCCCTGCACCATCACTTCCAAAAACCCGGCAACGGCACAATTCAGGCCCTGATTCAGCGCCCCTTCAATGTCATCGCCGAGCAAAAGATAGTCACACGCTTCTGGATTATCGGCATAATCCTGGCTGTGCTCACTTTCGTAACACTTAAAATCCGATAACCGAACTAAATAATCCTACCTATGGATTCAGAAAATAAAAAGACCATCGTGGTGCTTGGCGCCGGCGAAAGTGGCGTAGGAGCTGCTATTCTGGCCAAAGACCGCAACTTCAATGTATTCCTGAGCGACTTCGGTTCAATCGCCCCCAAATACGCTGAAATCCTTGAACGCGAACAGATTCCATTCGAACAGGGAGGACACACTATGGAACGTATACTCTGCGCCGACGAGGTAATCAAAAGCCCGGGCATTCCGCTGGATGCGCCTGTGGTGAAGGCTGTGCTCGGCAAAGGCATACCCGTAATCAGCGAAATAGAATTTGCCGGTCGTTACACCGATGCCAAAATGGTGTGTATCACCGGAAGCAACGGCAAAACCACCACTACCATGCTCATCCACCACCTGCTCACCGAAGCCGGTATCGATGCCGGTCTGGCGGGAAATGTGGGCTTCAGTCTGGCATATCAGGTGGCTCGCGATCCCCATCCGGTATATGTGGTGGAACTCAGCTCATTCCAGCTCGACAATATGTACAATTTCCGTGCGAACATCGCCGTGCTGATGAATATAACTCCCGACCACCTCGACCGTTACGACCATCTGATGCAGAACTATGTGAATGCCAAATTCCGAATCCTGCAGAATATGACCGTGGAGGATGCTTTCATCTACTGGAAGAACGACCCCATCATCGCCGAGCAGCTCAAACGCATCGCCACGGAAGCGCGTCAGCTCCCGTTTGCCGAACATCGCGAGGAGGACACTGCAGCCTACATCGATGCTGAAAACAACCTCATCTTCAACACCCCCGGCACAAGTTTCTCCATGCCTCGTGCCGACCTGGCCCTCAACGGCCTCCACAACGTGTTCAACTCCATGGCCGCCGGCCTCTCGGCTTGTCTGTTCGACATCCGCAAG
This sequence comes from Bacteroidales bacterium, assembly GCA_014800065.1. The sequence continues at coordinate 26,877 of JAAVGX010000082.1, forward strand.
GATACTATCCGCCAAGCTCTGAGCGATTTCCACGGTGTGGAACACCGCCTCGAATTTGTGCGCGACATCAACGGCGTACGGTGGATCAACGACTCCAAGGCCACCAACGTCAACTCATGCTGGTATGCACTGGAGGCAATGACTCGCCCGACTGTTCTCATACTCGGCGGCAAGGACAAGGGCAACGATTACTCTGAAATTCTGCCCCTGGTCCGCCAAAAAGTGAAGGCCATCGTGGCAATGGGTAAGGACAATGCCAAAATCGTTGATTTCTTCAAGGACGTGATTCCCGTTACCGATACCCACTCCTTGAGCGAGGCCGTGGAAGCCTGCCGGAATCTCGCAGTGGACGGCGACACCGTCCTGTTGTCGCCCTGCTGCGCCAGCTTCGACCTCTTCAAGAGCTACGAAGACCGCGGTCGCCAATTCAAAGCCGCAATCGAAGCATTAGATTAATAAAAGTCAAGTTTAAACTCCAAACTCTAAACTCTCAACTTTAAACTCACAAAAAAGAATGTCCTCTCTCGCACTCGATAACGAAGCAGCCGTAGCCGATGTAAAGAAGCGGACGCGCACCGACCACCATCTGTGGGGTACCTACATCGTGCTGGTCATCTTTGCCATTGTGGAACTCTTCTCGGCCTCCATCCAGGAAGTGAACGACGGCGACGTGTTCTCTCCTCTGGTTCGACATGGGCGTTTTATAATTTTCGGATTCGTCCTCATGCTCGTGATGCAGCGGATACCCTACCGCTATCTCTTCTCATTCATACCCGTGTATGTTTGCGGATGTCTGGGGCTTATGACCTATGTGCTCTTCTTCGGCACGAAGGTCAACGGTGCCATGCGAGCCATTATGATCGGCTCCACGCCTGTGCTGCCGGCTGAACTAATGAAATTGGCGGCCGCATTGGGAGTGGCCTGGATACTCAATAAATTCAAGGACAAGAAAACCAATGATGTATCGCGCACCGGATGGTGGATGTGCATCATCTTCACCGGTGCTTGCTGCGGATTGCTTATTACACAAGGTCTTTCCAACACAATCGTCACTTTCGCCATCTGCATGGCAATGATGTGGGTAGGAGGTATGGGTTTGAAAAAATTTGCCCTCGCTCTCTGCATTATGGGTGCACTTGGCGGAGGCGTGGTTGCGGCCAAAACCGCAGTCAAAAAGAACTCTGCTCTCACTCCCCGTCAGGAGATGACACTGGCGCTCAACAAGGAATCGGCAGAAGAAACGGCTTCCGGTCGAGGCGAAACATGGCGCAAACGTATGTTTCGCCACTGGCGACCTAACAAGCATCTGGAGGCCTTCAGCGTAGAAAACCAGCAGGAGCAGCTTAGCTATATTGCTCAGGCAAACGGAGGTCTCTTCGGTGTAGGCATAGGCAAATCGCGCGAAAACGCCCGTCTGCCCCTTGCCTTCTCGGACTACATCTTCGCCATCATCGTTGAAGAACTCGGCCTGTTCCGTGCCCTCCTCATCCCCCTGGCATTCATGTGGATTCTCGGACGCTCCGCCCATCTGGCTCTGAGCTTCAAGCACACCGAACCGGGAGCTCTGGTGATGGGATGCGCCTTCGTAGTCGTGTTTCAGGCACTTTTCCACATGTGCATCGTGTCAGGCGTAGTGCCCGTGTCGGGTCAACCGCTTCCATTGATATCCAAAGGCGGTATATCGGTGGTTGCAACTTCGATGGCTTTCGGCGTGATGCTCTCCGCCGCCCGCCATGCCACCCGTAAATCCGATGAATTAGCGGACAATCAGGTCAAGGCTGATTGAGGATCGGCTGTCGTAGACCGTGAGTTTGTGCACTCCTGCCTCCGGTGCTATCTGCACTTGATGGAGGTCGGTGGTGGTGCCCACAAAGTGATTGTCAAGGTGCCAGAACAACTGCTCCCCGGGAGTACTGCAGGCAACCTTGCACGTCAATGACCCCGGTGAACCATCCATCTGACGCGGAATCGACACCACTGCGCCATCCGAGGGATAAATAAACTTCATGTTTATCTGATTTCCCGACATATCGGCGGGTGGTTCCACATAGTCGGCATTGACTTGCTTATAGTAGTACTTATGCACCGGAGGCAGGATGAAGTAGGACTGCATTACCGAAGGCTCGGAAGCGTTGACCACACGGCGCAGCCCGTCGGTCGATATTGGAATCTCAGTGCAGTAAGAGCAGCGCGCACTTTTGTGAGCGTTGCCTGCAACCTTCTGCAGCACCGTGTCCTTGCAGTACTTTCCCGCCAAATGGCCGGATTGCCTGCACACCTTCTCCAAGCGCCCTTGTGGCTCCTTGAACCACCCCGAAGCCGGCAGCAGATTGAAGATATCGAACATCACCGGGCCGGCAGACCGTGCACCGGTGAGGTCGGCCACCCCGCGACCATCGGCATTGCCTACCCACACGCCAACCACATAGCCGGGAGTAACACCAATGGCCCAACCATCGCGCCCTCCATAGCTCGTTCCCGTTTTCCAGGCCACATTCTGCACCGAACTCGCCCGCGACCAGTCAAGGCGGTCAGGGCGGTCCACCTCGCGCATGGCATCAAGCATGGCGTATATGGCCACACTGTCGTTCAGCACCATGCAGGAGTCATACCGCGCCAAGCGCGCATAGCAATTCACCACATCCTTCAACGTGACCTCCGCACCGCCTAAAATAAGCGATAACCCATAACGATCGGCCTCACGATTGAGCGTTTTCAGGCCACAGCGCTGTAAAATGGAAGCAAAGCGAGCCACACCAAACTCTTTAAGCAGCCACACATTGGGGATGTTTAGCGAAAGAGCCAAGGCACTCTTCGCGCCAATCACTCCGGAATAAGAACCATCGAAATTCTTTGGCATAAATCCTCCGAAATCCGTAGGGATATCGGGCAAAATTGAATTCTCCAGAATCAGACCTTCCTGAATTGCCGCACAATATAGCAAAGGCTTGAGGATACTCCCTGATGAGCGTGGGGCCTGTGTCACATCCACCCAACAGCCGGGTCGGGAGGCCTTGATATCGGCATTTCCGCAGTAGGCCACAATATTGCCGGTGCTCACTTCGGCCACAATGGCTGCCAGGTCGTTGACACCGGCCCGTGCCAGATCGCCACGCCAGCGGGAGGTTACATCTTCCAGACGGAGTTGCAGAGGCAGGTCCACTGTGGAGCGGGTAAGCATTCCATGATTACGACGATGGAATTGCTCCACCCAATGTGGTGCGAACTGCGGCATAGGGTAAGGTTGGCCTATCAACGGTTCTTCTACAGCCAGAGCATACTCCTCTGCACTCAGTTCTCCTTTATCGTGCAGGCGCGTGAGCAGGCGGTTGCGCTTTGCCAAAAGTTTATCGCGGTTCTTGGAAAGATGAATGGCCGAAGGTGCATTCTGAAGTACGGCCAATGTAGCAGCCTCAGCCCACGACATATCATTCCCGTCATTTCCCAAATAGCGCCACACCGCAGCTTCAATTCCCACCACATTGCCTCCGAAGGGTGCGTGAGCGGTGTAGAGACGAAGAATTTCAGCCTTGGATAAACTCAACTCCAGGCGCGTGGCCATGCACATTTCCACGAATTTTTCCCAAATATTACGCTTGCCGCGCCGATGCAGACGAATAGTCTGCATAGTGATGGTGCTTCCGCCGCTCACCACCCGACCGTGCGACACATTCTGCACTATCGCACGCCCGATTCCGCGTGCACTCACCCCACAATGGGAGTAGAATGAGCGGTCCTCATATTCCACCACCGCCCGAACGAACTTCTCGGGCAGGGAATCGCCGGGAGGGAATCGCCATTGGCCGTCATCGGCCACACGAGCCCCAAGCAGGTCGCCGTGGCAGTCGGTCACTACAGTGGAGTAAGGCACTCCTTCAAACAGATGCGAGGGCAGGCAGCACAACCAGAGCAAAAAGAATGTGCTGCACACTCCCAAGACTATATATCTCGTCCGGAAACGCTTCATCGCTTTGTTACCTCTACGCGAGCTCCGGCGGTATTTGCGCGGCAGACCGGATTATACATATCCTCGACAACTGCCGGGGGTAGAAGATAGTTACCGATATAGGCAGCCCGAAGCCGAACTTCGTAGGTAGCACCCTCGCCCTCTTTGAGCGAAAAGTAAAACTTGGCCGACTCATCGCGGATATCAGCGTTGGCACAACCGAGAATTTCTTCCCTATTGAAGAGGTCATTCCATATCTCCCAACCCGTAGGTATGGCATAAGTAAGGGCGGCGTTATTGATATGGCGCCCTTGATTGGTTACCATAATTACGGCCTTGAATTCGGTGTTCTGTTTCAGCGATGCGGGTGCAACAGGATGTCCGTTGAGGTCGGTATAATTTACCGTAATCTTAACACCGTTTTCCGAAGCTCTTACCGACTCATTGGCAGCCGGTTTTCGAGCCGAGAGCAGCGATAGCTCCAGAGAGCCTGCGGCGTTGAGGTTCTCAACGCTTACCGGCCCGGAAACGGCAACATCGAGCACGTCGGTTGTACGGGAAATCGTGGATGGCATACGGTCTTTTTCTGTGATTTTCACATCAATTTTGGAAGTACCGGTCAACCGTGCCAACTGCTCCATGGCCACAGCGGTAAAGGCAACATCTTGCGTCACAAAGCCATCGGTGGCACACCCGGCGGCCAAATCACGGGCCAGTTCGAGTGCCTTGGCCGATTCACCGCAAGCGGCGTATACCTCCAGTGCGATGGCATTATTACGCAAATCCGACTCAAACATATCGTCCGACGGTACAGCCACCGAGCGTTCGGCCCGTTCAATCAACTTAAGCGCCACATCCTTACGACCCATCTCCATATAGGCCGCAGCCAGACAGTAGGCCGCGCATTTCGACAACGACTTCGATTCGCGAAGGCGATTCATAGCTGAGGTGAGTCCATGTCCGGCCACTGCAAGAGAGTAAAGACGGTAGGCCTGGATCAAATCAGTTGAGGGTGCATATTTATAGTCGCGAGCTTGTTTCTGCTGGAAGGCTATCCACTTCTCAAATGAGTCCTTATCTATGCGGAATCCTTGGTGCGAGGCTTCAGCCAGAACCACACCGGCCATCGACGTTACCCACTCATTTTCTACCTTTTGTCCGGGCCAGTAAACATATCCGCCGGAAGCACTGCGTCGTTCCTGCAACTGACTGATTGTAAGAGGCAGAGCCTTCCGGGAGCGTTCGCATGCGTCGGCATCGAGAAAGCGGTCGGCGTAGAGGGCGAACATAGCTTTTGAAGAAATCTGCTCCGTGCACAGATGCGGATAAGAATAAAAGAAGCGGTCGATTGCCTTGAAATTGAGCATCGGGAAAGCTGACACCTGCAGCGATAACGTTTCACCCTCACGAGCGGCTGCCTTGAAGTCGGCCACGGCACCGGCGGGGAGTGTGCGCTTCTGCGTTTCAATCATTTCAGGCATGGGGTTGTGCAAATTGATGAAGGTGGTGTCCTTGGCAACCTGTCCGGCACCTGAAGCCGACACAATTATCCGCGCACGGCCCTGCCGATGGGGGTCGCATTCCAGCCGGAAGGTAACCGGCTTCTCACCGGCGCCGTTGAAAGAGAGTGTGCGGGAATTGCTTCCTGCTATTTTTACCGGACCGTCCACCTCGACCTTCAGAGCCACATCCTTAACCCCATCCTCCATTGAGAACACATTGACGGGCATATCAACGCTGTCGCAGTTGGCCAGCGAACGAGGAAGAGTGGTGAGCAACATCAGCGGCGCTTTCACCTTTACAGTTTTATCGGCACTCCCATAGGTGCCCTTGTGAGCCGCCACAATCATCACACGCACCGAACCCACATAGCCGGGCATGGTGAGCTTATGCACCTTGGGAGTACCGGCGGTAGTGAACGGACCCAGAAACATTACCGCAGGCTTGAATCGTTTCTCTGCACCGGCAGATTTACGAAGAGCCTCATCGCCACCCACCCGATGGATGGAACGGAAACTGCCCCCGAATGCTCCAATCACTTCATCGTACATATCCCATGTTGTTACACCGAGAGCTTCCTTCTGATTCATCATCCTCCAGGGATTCGGTGTCCGGAATCCGGATATATCCAGCAGTCCCTCGTCAACTATGGCAAGAGTATAAGTCATGGGCTTACGGTCGCGCTCGCTCACCTTTACAGTGAATTGCTTTTGAGGATGCAATTCCTCAGGCATGTCGATTACGGGATGCAGAATGGTTTGCTCATCCACTACCTTTGCTCCGCGCACTCCGAACAAGCGGATGGGAGTGTTGAAATCAGTAGCACTGTGTGGGCGAAGCATTGTGGCGCTGACATAGAAATTGGGAGCCATTTTCTTGTCGATGTACAGCGGATATTTTGTGGCGGAAGTACCCGAAAGTGGTACCCACACCTTTCGGAGAATACCTGTGGCATTCTCGATTGAAAGGAGCACCCGTCCGCCGGGGCATTGAGGCAGATACACGTTGGCCGTTTCACCCACCTGATAACGGTCCTTATCCAGATTGAAATCCAACTCACGGCTACCGGAACCCTCCGTCTTATCGCTGCGTCCTCGCCATTCGGGCCAGTCCACGCTCACCACCCCGCCGGTAGCGTGGCCGCCCTTGAGATCGCGCACCAGCACCAGATACCGCCCCCAGGTAGGATATTCCACCTTAAAGGGAATGTCGGCCACACCGTTGGTGGCAGTGACGGTGCCTGAAGCTACCTCTTCGGCCGTAGTGCTCTTCACATAGCGGCTCAGGTCATCCGCATCACCTTCCCACCACCAGGTCCAGTTCAGGCGGTAGATTTTATAGCTCAGTTCGCGGTTCTTCATCCTTGCGCCTAATTGATTGAGCACTACCACCGGGAAGTGTATATCCGTATCGGTAACAAATTCTCCCTTGCCCAAATCTACACCCACATACACGCCGAAAGGCGCGAACGGCACAGATTTTGAAATAAAACTCATATCGCCACCGGTCTCGTTCACTTTTGCAGTAATATTGGCCGTCAACATACCGGGACTGTCGCGGTCGCCGCCAATAATACATGAATGCGCCAGATGCCCCACACTGTCCAGAACTCCACTCAGAAGGTCTCGGCGCGAGGATGTGTAGGTGACAAGCGGATTTTTGAAAGTATAGCTCCTGTAAGCCGGGAAGGGATTCGGATCGGGATATAGGGTCATCTCCATTGAAGCCTCCAAGCCGGCAGCTACCGGACCGGTGAGCCAGTTGGCCGTCAGCCCCAGCTCCACCGGGCGGTCGGCCAGGAGTACCTTGGGGGCAGCGATATTGATTTTCAAGCGATTGGGCTTTATTGTTTCTATGCGCACGGGATAGGTGACCTTCTCATTTCCAATATAAAACTCAGCCTTCCAACGACCGGTAGGAACGCTTTCGGCTGTAGTGATATTGAACACATACAGTCCGTCCACCCCGCCATTGAGCACTTTGCGGGTATAAAGATGATCGTCGGGGTCGAAGAGCTTCATCTCCATCGGATGATTGGCCGGCAGACGATTCTCCTTGTCCTCCACTATTACGCACAGATGGATGTCGTCGCCGGGACGCCACACACCGCGGTCGCCATAGACGAAGGTCTTGATACCATCGGCGGATGACACGCCGCCCACATCGAAGTTGCTTGTTTGCAGCTCCGAGGAGTAGTTCGGACGCAGATAGGTGGTACTCACGCCATCGGTTGCGGTGATGAGTGCAGCTTGGCCGCGGGTACGGAAGGTGGCGAAACCATTGCCATCCGTCACGCCACTTCCCACCACCTGAAGCTGAAAGTTGTAGGCGGTGATTTTAACCCCTGCCACAGGGGTGGCGGTAACCAGATTCGTCGTAACTACGGTCATTTCATTATTGGAGGCTCGCTTCAAAATCAAACCCAAATCCGAAGCCACAAGATTAACCTCCGGCATACGCGGGTAATCAACCATATAATAGGAGTCCTTGGTCGGATCGTTCGCCTCATTCCAGTTGTATTTTCCTAATTTGTAATCAGGGACATCCCTATAGATATATATGGAGGCACGGTCCCAGATGCGGTTTTCCGCCTCAGTCACGGTCCCGTCGAGCTCCTCAAAATCCGCAGCCTCAGCCCGGCCATAAAGCGAATAGGCCTTGCGGAATGTGAGACGGATATTATACAGTGCGCCCCGTTCCTGCTTGAACAGGCCCGTGAGGTCGATGGCGAAGTCCTGCCACTGATGTAGATTCAAGCTCTTGTCCTTATCCAAACGCACCGTCTTATGATATATCAGTCGGCCGTAGCGCCGCAGGGAACCGTCATCGTTGATGTTGTTGGCCTGCATAAAACTCAACATATTTGAAGGAAAGATTTTCACCACCTCCACATCCACGGCGGCAAGATTGACGGCCTGGAAGGGCAGGCGCAGATTACGGTTATCGGGCAGGATATTACCTATGAAAGGCAACTTCACCTGCGGAGCTATTACCTCCTGCTCGAAAGTGCGCTCTATGTCAGTGTCCAAGGGGCGCCCGTCGGCATTACGGAGCAGTCCGGAGATGTGCAGAGTAAGCGTGGGGAAAGCCTGAAAGGGGCCGTAGACCTTCACATTGGTGCCCTGACGCTCCACACGGATGTTGTCCGATTCTCCCACGGTGATAAGACCGTCCAATTCCTGTTGCGATGACAGTGGAGTGCTGAATTCGAGGTTGAGATAGGGCTCGGCGCCTTCCACACGTTCGGCACTCAGAAGGCCGAATCCGGTCAGCGACGGTACCGTAATCTTATAATCGTCGGCGGAGAAACCCACCATCGGGTTTACGCTCAATCTCAACTCCTTGTCCGATTCCGTGCGCTTGATATTGAACACCTTGAACGGGCGGCTATTTGAGCCGGAAGGCTTGTCGAGCTGAATCTTCGCACCCGGATAACCGCACACGATTAAATTCTCCAAGGTGTCGGCGGCGGCGGAACTGTACTCCAACCTCCCACGCACGGTCATCATCGAAGCATCGTCGGGGTCTACGGCGGTATGGACATCCGCAAAGCGTATTACTCGCGCTATCACATGGAATTTGAATTCAAAGTCGCCCAAAGAGTCGATGCCGGTCAATTTCTTCAGGTCCACACGACATTGGTACGTCTTGCCGGGCTTAAAACCTTTTTCGGGGATGAAGTCGAGATAGCGATTATCGTCCGAAAGACGGGTAACGCCTTTCACCGAGGGCGAAAAGCGGAAGATTTTGTCCAGAGACCGTGTCGGGTCTAACTTAATCATGGTCAGATCAGTAAGTTCAATGCGTACCTTGGCATCCTTATCAATCAAAGCGGAACTATAGGCCGACACCCAGCGCGAAGCCTCTGCATCGGTCATCTTCTTATCGCATGACCAACAAACCGCAGCCACTAACATCATGGCCGCCAACCGAAAAAATACTCCCGTGCATCTCATTTCTAAATAGTTTTTAATTTGTATTTGTGCGTTTCGACATTTATTTATACGCAAAATTACCCTCCGGTAAACACACCGCCAACAGTTCGAGCCCCCGTTGTACGAAATGATAGCGTGAGTGTACCAAATGAAAAACGGCCATGCCGGGCGAAGTCCGAGTGTCAGATTTTTCCGACAACGATGATATAAGGCCTTCGCGCTAATACCCTTAACTTTGCAGCGTAATCAAATTCCAACTCGCTATGATTAAAGATCTCACCTACATTTCTGTGCCCGCCACGGCTTCCGATAATGATTCTTCCGATTTTTTTTCGTATCTTTGCAAGAGACCGGAAATCTAATACACTTGTTCTGTACATATGAGTAACTACAACTTAGGCGACGAAATCTACCGCGAAATGATTCGGCAGGGTATGCGTCCTGATGAATTCGGCGATGCTATCTGCCGCTCGCGCCAGACCACTTACGATATTTTTAAGAAACGCTACCTCTCCACCGACCTTCTTACCGACATTTGCAAGGTGCTCAACCGCGATTTCTTTTCGGAGCTCGCACGGGAATGTCTCACCGATCGCACCTCCACCGCCGATGAAGATGACGATGAAATTGCCGAAATGGTGTGGAATCTGAGCCCTGCCGACAAGTTGCACTGTTTCCGTCCCAACTTCCGGCTGGAGAGCATGATGCTGGAATATGTGAGCAGTCCGCGCCGCAAGCCGCTGGTGCTGTTTTGCAGCCCGGCTATGCTGAATGACCGGCACTACAACCTCCCGCGCCAGGCCGAACAACTCTTTATCAAAGATAACGGGCAACCATACATGGATCACAAACCCGACTTCCGCAAACATATCCCGGGGATGACGGAGTCCAACCTCCGGCTTGATGGGCGCGAAAACCCCATCACAACCATAGTCGCCGATACTTTCAGCTATATCGCTGCAATCGAACAGGCTATAAAGATGATGGAAACCGGAGGCCATGTGATTGTATATCTGCCCGTCACTAACGAACTCTCCTTCGGAGAACATGGAGGCCTGGTGATGGAAGATGTTTCGGACGATTTATTCATAGTATGGCACGACAAGGTGCACTGCGCTTTGGTGGCGGGAACGGCTCAGCAGATGCGTCGCCAATACTACCGAGCTTTCCATCGAACCGGCATTATTGATAAGCTGATTGATGACCTCAACCAAAACCGAGATGTGACAATGGAACTTTTCGACCTCATATATGGGTCGAAGATTCTCGATGTGGAAGAAATAATGCCTCAGGATTCCACCGGGCTGTCGCGAATCAAGGTTTTCTACCGGGGCACGGACTGTCTAAGCGTACACATGGAGAATCTGCTCTTCTACAACGACATAAACAACCACCCGCGCCTCAGCTTCTGGATTGATGTCCGTAATGGTGTCCTTATCGACTTTGAATACAATAAACGCACACAGGAATGACAAAATCATATATCATCAAAAGCAATTCACGCTATAAGAAAAGCACAACAAGCCTGCTGGTGGAGGCTTCGGCGGAGAAAATATTTTTCACGGAGCAGATGCAGATGCCCGACTGCGACACTATCCACACGGGGCGAACCCTGGTGATGGAGGACGTCGGTGCGTTCGAGGACGCTTCGGGATACTCTCTCGATGAGCTCGACGACTATCTGACCAATCGTCTTGGATGTGATAAGCTCAATCTGGAATATCTCCATCGACTGTGTGAACGCAAATTCATTCCTTACCGTCTCGGGGGCGAACGACTCACCACCGCCTACAATCGCTACCTGAAATCGGCTCGTTCTGCCTCCGACGAACGTTTGCACCTCGGGCGCGCTCTGTTCGCGAAGGGTTTGGCTGCCATGCTCGACCCGAATGTCGACAAGGAGATGATTGCCGACCTGTTCAGGCAAGCTATCGCAAACGGCTTTCTGCCAGCCTACAGCGAATTAGCAAATATGTACCTGTGTATCGGCAACGAGGCCAAGGCTTTGGAAATTTACGACCAAGGCATCAAGGCCGGGGATGTGAATTCAATTGCTCAAAAAGCGACAATCCTTACCGAAAAATCTTCCGAATCTTCTTCCCGGAAGACCGTCTATAAAAAAGCCGCTACAGAATTTCTTAAGGCCGCCGAAAGAGGATATATTACCGGCGCAGCCGAGGGGATAGGACGACTGATGGAGGATAACGAGTACACTCCGTCGGCCGATATATACATGAAAATCATAGCCCTGAGCGCCAAAAGCAGGCGAATTGCCAAAGAGGAGGAATGGAAGCATGTGCCCGAGGAGGCCGACCTCCAGCAAGCTCACCGACTACTGACTCAAACACCTGTCAACCCTGCTCAAGCATACACCATCCTCGACGACGCCTTCTCTCAGGGTCGACTGGAAGCTTGCCCCGACCTGTACACCGCCTGCAACAAGCTCAATCGCTACGCCGAGGCTGCCCGATGCACCGCAAAGGGCGCGCTTAACGGCATAACGGAATGCTATTACAATATGGCTCAACTTTACCACAAAGGCGCCGACATGGTGCTCTTCTCAGGAAATTTCGCCAAGCCCAACTACGCCAAGGCAGCTGTCTGGTGCGTCAAAGCTATCGAAGCCGGGGATATGCGTGGTGCCGAGCGTCTGAATTCATACTACAAACGAGGTATACATATCAACTATGAAGCTATGAAAACCGAAACTGAAACAAACCCACAGCCGGACAGGGCCATGATGTACATCCACGGATTCATGTCGGGCGCACGCGGCTCCAAGCCTCGCCAACTCCGAAGCAAATACGGCGAGCAATTCCGCATCCTCGCACCGGAACTAACCGCCGACCCCGACGAATCTCTCGCCAAAATCAATAAAATAATTGAGGAATATAAGCCCGAAATTATCATCGGAACATCTCTGGGCGGCTGGATGGCAATGGCCTGCAATGCCGGTGACGCAAAAGTGGTGGTGGTGAACCCCTGCACTGAGCCGCAACAGCAACTTGCACGCTGGATTGATGAACCACAGAATTACTTCTGCGACCGGCTCGACGGTGTGCAGACCTACACTCTCACACAAGAGGTGCTGGACAAATACAAGGCCTATCCCGCAGCTGAAGACCTGGTGAAAGATGCCGATAATTTCCGCGCCCTTTGCTCCACCGCCGATGAACTGCTGGGACGCCGGCACATCGACGTGCTCCTGCCCGAATTCGGCTCCGACAGAGTCACCGTGGTGGACGACTTCGGCCACCAATGCAACGGCAATGGAATGACCCATCTGCACCAAATCCTCGCCGACCTCATCCGTTGATAGTTCCCACAACCATGTAAAAAAGGTGCGCCTCGTTGGAGACGCACCTTTATTTTGGTCGTAATACTGATTACTTGTTGTTGATTTCAACCATCTTGGCAATCAGGTCGAGTACTTTGTTAGAGTAGCCGATTTCGTTGTCGTACCAAGATACGATCTTAACGAAGGTAGGAGTCAGCTGGATACCGGCCTTCTTGTCGAAGATAGAGGTGCGGGTGTCACCCAGGAAGTCGCTGGAAACAACGTCTTCGTCGGTGTAACCGAGTACGCCCTTGAGTTCGCCTTCAGAAGCTTCCTTCATAGCGGCGCAGATTTCTTCGTAAGATACGGGCTTAGCCAGGTTAACGGTGAGGTCAACTACAGATACGTCGAGGGTGGGGACACGCATTGACATACCGGTAAGTTTACCGTTGAGTTCGGGAATTACTTTACCTACAGCCTTGGCAGCACCGGTAGAAGAGGGGATGATGTTGGCTGAAGCTGCACGGCCACCACGCCAGTCCTTCATGGAGGGACCGTCTACGGTCTTCTGGGTAGCGGTGGTGGAGTGTACGGTGGTCATCAGGCCGTCTACAATGCCGAACTTATCGTTGAGCACCTTAGCGATAGGTGCAAGGCAGTTGGTGGTGCAAGATGCGTTGGAAACGAACTGAGTGCCCTTTACATAGGTGTCAGCGTTTACGCCGCATACGAACATGGGGGTGTCGTCCTTGGAAGGAGCAGACATTACCACATACTTGGCTCCGGCTTCGATGTGAGCCTGAGCTTTTTCTTTAGTCAGGAACAGACCGGTAGATTCCACTACGTATTCAGCACCTACTGCGCCCCAGCCGATTTCTGCGGGGTTCTTGCAGGCGGTTACGCGGATAGGCTTACCGTTTACGATCAGGAGGCTCTTTTCCATATCGTAGTCTACGGTGCCGTCGAAGCGGCCGTGCATTGTGTCATACTTAAGCATGTATGCCATGTAGTCTACGGGAAGAAGGTCGTTGATGGCAACTACTTCGATGTCGTCGCGCTTGGTGGATGCACGGAAGACGAAGCGACCGATGCGACCAAAGCCATTGATACCAATTTTAGTCATAGTTGATTGTTTTGTTATTGGGTTGAGTTAGTTTGTCGTTCGTAACAACGCCTAATGGCGCTTTTTGTTGTACCGCTGCAAAATTAATGAAAAATTTCCGTATTCCATAAACTATTTACATTTTTTTACGCTCAAAACATTTTCACCACCCCGGAGCCGAAAAAAGAGGCGGGCCCGGGGTGGGTCCGCCTCCTTGAGGTTAAGGGGTAATGTTAGAGTGTGTTTACTTTTAAATGATTTTAGCGCAAAGAGAGATTTTGGAGTGATTTTTCAAAATTGAAGAAGGAGCAATGCGGGCATTGCGACTGATGAAACTTTGAAAAAGCGCCCAA
>JAAVGX010000083.1 GCA_014800065.1 Bacteroidales bacterium
AACGCCTGTCTAAGCCCCGAGCAGAGGCTCGAGGAACACTGCGGCAAAGAGAACATTGACATTTTGGCATATAACCCTTGCGCTGAAAATCAACCCATCCCGAGTTGTATTTTTAGAGTAAAAGTAAGTTCTGAGACACCATCAGGCGGCTTTGGCGTGTGTTACATCGCGGAGCGATGTCCTCTACTTTACTGTCTTTCAGGATGTTGCATTGGCGAGTCAAAAGGACGCACCGAACGTGCGTCCGTACATTTTGGGTTCGGGATGTGCGTCCGTACATTTTGGGTTCGGGATGTGCGTCCGTGCATTTTTTGGTTAGAGGATGTTGCGGAGAATCCACCAGGCTGTTATTGCGAGGGCTATGGGGATTAGTATGGCGGGGTGGATTGCTTTGGCGTGGAGTTTTGGCCAGCGGGTGCGTCCTGTTTCTATTATTGCATAGAATATTGCTACGGGTACTGCGAAGAAGATAAAGGGATTGAAGTGCCATGCCTGGGCGATGTGGCCGTGGAGCAATGCGTGTAGTGCGCGCTGACTTCCGCAACCGGGGCAGTCCCACCCGGTGAGGAGTTTGAATACGCACTTCGGCGCTGATATGGATTTGGCGGGGTCGGCAGTGTAGTAGTAATATATTAGTAGGGTTGCCGCGATAATTGCGGCAACCCATATTGCGATTATTCCGGCTTTATGCCGTGTCATAGTATGATACTGAGGAATAATATTGGCAGGATGCCCAATGCGAGAGTTATCATGATGAGCCACTGAGCCCATTGGGATGCTTTTTCAGCGCCCTTGTAGTCGCCACGCGCATAGTTCGAGCCCACCATTACGGATGCAATTATGATTCCGATAGCCACGGGAGAGCAGCAACAGATTGTGAGGATGATTCCCCAAGTAAGATAAGATGGGGGACATGGCTTCACGGGCGCAGTGTGGGTGAACTCGGGTGCGCTCGGGGGTACTGATGCGGTTGCCTGCTCTACTTCCACCACCGTTACTTCCGGAGCCGGTTGCTCGGTTCGGGGGTGAAATTGGGGCGGCGTGGCCATCGCTTCGGGACGAGCTGTTCCCCGGACGAGAGTGCCGTCGAAGAGCGGGCGCATTTCTGCCAAGGCTCCTGCGGGGTACCATTTGGCCAGCCCTTCAAACCATACCTTTGTATTTTCTGTAACGGGCATATCCAGCAGTTCTTCCAACTCAAACGGGCCCTGCTGTGTTCCGTTTAGAAAAATCCAGACTTTCATTGAGAGTTGATTTCACCTTTCGCAGACGAAAGGTGAAGGTTTATGAGTTTATAAGTTTATGAGTTTAATCCTTGCCGAATTTTTCAGAAAGCTTTTGTCGGTTCGCCCAGAACGTCGGAAAGGAGGTTGTTGGCCAAACGTGAAGCACCGATACGGAAGAGTTCGTTGGTGAGCCATTCCTCGCCAAGGACTTCCTTCACGATAGTGTAGTACTTAACGGCATCTTCGGTAGAGGCAACGCCGCCGGAAGCCTTGAATCCGACCTTGCGACCTGAAATTTCGTAGTATTCCTTGATGCACTGACACATAACGTATGCAGCTTCGAGACTTGCACCGGGGAATTCCTTACCGGTAGAGGTTTTGATGAAGTCGGCACCGGAGTACATTGAGAGTACAGAGGCGATTTTGATGTTCCGGGCTGTTTTGAGCGCACCGGTTTCGAGAATAACTTTGAGGTGTCCTTCACGGCAAGCCTCTTTCTGCTCCATGATTTCGTCGCAGAGGCTTTCGTAGTCGCCATCGAGGAAGTAGCCGAGATTAAGGACGATGTCGATTTCGTCGGCACCGGCTTCTCGTGCGAGAGCTGTTTCGGCAATCTTCACTTCGGGGAAAGACTGAGATGAAGGGAATGCACCGCTGACGCAAGCGATGTTGACGTCGCTCACCTCAAGGACGGAACGTACAATACCGGCGAAGTTGGGATAAACGCAAATAGCGGCGACGTTCGGCAATTCGGGATGTTCGTTTGCGAAACGGTTAACGTTCTCGGTGAAGTCGGCCACAGAGGAGGGGCTGTCGGTGGCTTTCAGAGTAGTAAGGTCGATTGTGTTCAGCAGGAAGGTGTAGACCTTCTTATTCATATTTTCGGCCAGATGTTCGTCGAGGATTTTATTAACCTGAGCCACAACGGCGGCATCGTCCTCAATAACGTGAGAAGCGGCGATTGCGGCGGTATATTTATCGGGTTGCTGAGCTTCGTGGTTGTGGTCGTGACCGCAGTGGTCGCAGTGTTCGTGGTTGTGTTCCATTGTCAGAGGGAGTTTTGGGGGGTTATTTTTTTTGGGGGGAATCTTGATTAAACCGGATTAAACCTGATTTAGTTTGGGGTTTTGTTTGTGTCGGTTTTGGTCGCGATTGTTTTTCTTGTCGAGGTTGCGTTGGAAAGCCTGAGTCAGGTCGATTCGGTGCTGGTTTGCGATGGCACAGAGTACCCAAAGCACATCAGCCAGCTCGTCGGCGAGGTTCAAATTCTCACCGGGTTTGGGCGATTGTTCACCATCAGTTCGGGCAATTACGCGAGCCACTTCACCGACTTCTTCGGCCAGGACGGCCATATTTGTCAATGGAGAAAAATAGCGCACGCCCGTAGAGGTAATCCATTGATGCACTACCTCCTGGGCGTGGGCCAGTGTTATTTGGTCAAATTGGACGGGCATTATTCAGCTTTGGTAGCTTCGGGTTCGGAATATCCTTCCGATTTTGCACGCTTTTCCATGCGCTGGATTCGCTTGTCGAGGTCGGGGTGTGAAGAGAAGAGCTGATTTACCTTGCTTGTTTTGCTCTCGCCCTGCAATTCTTTGAGACGCTTGAAAGACATAGCCATAGCGTAAGGGTTCTTTCCGTGGCTCTTGAGGAATTCGTAGCCATAATCGTCGGCAGCATTTTCCTGTTTCTGAGAGTATGAAGCGCCGGCAAGGGCTTCGCCCAGGTCGCCGAGCTGAGAGTCGGTCAGGGCAGCCACTTTGTTGGAAGAAGCAGCTGCGGCATCGCGGAGAGCTGAAGTAAGAAGGGCCTGCTTGAAGGCTTTCTTCGAGTCGTGGTGAGCAACGTGACCCACTTCGTGGCCGATAACGCCGAGGAGCTCGTCGTCGGACATGATATCCATGAGAGCGGCGAACACGCGAACGCTACCGTCGGCACAAGCGAATGCATTGACATCCACCACATTATAGACCTTAAAATTAAGGGGCAGACCATCGACGTCGGTGAGACCTTCGGTGAGCTTGTTGAGCCGGATAGTGTAGGGATCGTCGTCGGGCAGCACGGGGTTGTGCTTGTCCATCCAGTCGATATATTCCTTGACATACTCAGTCATCTGAGCATCAGTAAGAGTAGCAGCCTGAGCGACTTTGCTGAGGCCGGAAGCAGCTTTTTTGAGATTGAGCTGAGCGGAAGCAGAATTAGCAGCCCCCATCATGAGAGCGACAGCGACCGCAGCACGAACAAAAAATTTAAACATACAAGAATACAATTTTGGTTTTGAACTACAAAGATAATATATTTTTCAAATAAAAATGACAAAGCGAGAGTAAAAAAAGCATAAATCAGTCCCGTGCCTCCTCGTGGTTGTTCTGCAGCCCTTGGTAGAGCGTTTTAGCCTTAGCGGGTCCAACGACAGCGGCGAGCTGCTCGATGGAGGCCTGCCGGATTCGTTTCACGCTCTTGAACTCGGCCAAGAGCGCTTCCGCCGTCTTGGGTCCGATTCCTTTAATGCCGTCGAGTTCGCTAACCAAAGCAGACTTAGAGCGGCGATTTCGATGGTGAGTGATTCCGAAGCGGTGGGCTTCGTCGCGGAGGTGCTGAATTACCCGGAGAGTTTCGGAGTTTTTGTCGATATACAGAGGGACCGAGTCGCCGGGGAAGTATATCTCCTCCAGACGTTTAGCGATACCCACGACAGCGATTTTTCCACGCAACCCCATATCCTCGAGGGCCTCGACAGCGCTGCTAAGCTGGCCCTTGCCGCCATCGACCACTATTAGCTGAGGCAACTCCTGCCCTTCCTCCACCAGGCGGGTGTATCGGCGGGTGAGCACCTCCTTCATGGAAGCGAAGTCGTCGGGTCCTTCGACTGTTTTGATGTTGAAATGCCGATAATCGCGCTTTGCAGGTCGACCGTCGCGGAAGACCACGCAGCTTGCCACAGGGTTGGTACCCTGTATGTTGGAGTTATCGAAACATTCGATATGTCGGGGCAATTCTGAGAGATGGAAGTCGGCTTTGATACGTTCAAGGAGACGTTCGGTGCGTTCTTCGGGGTTGTGACGCTCCAAGTGCTTGAGGTCGTCCAAACGATTCTGCCGTGCGTTTCGCTGACTGACTTCGAGTAGCTTAGCCTTGTCGCCACGTTGGGGAATAGTGAACGACACCCCGGTGAGGTCCACTTCCGGTGCTTCAGCCACGATGACTTCATCGAAAACGGCACCGAACTGGCGTCGTATTTCATCCATCGCATAGCTGAGGAGCTGAGCGCGGCTTTCGTCGAGAGAGCGCTTGTAGCGTAGCGTTACCGAGCGCACGACTGCACCCCGGCGAACGTGCATATAATTAATGTATACGTTGTTTGAGCCGTCGTCGTCGAATCCGAACACATCAATATCGCCGATTGTCTGGCTTACGATAACACTCTTCGAGCGGTAATTCTCCAGGAGTTTGTAGCTCTCCTTAAGCTCCTGAGCTTCTTCAAAGCGCAGTTCGGAGGCTAAAGTGTTCATTTCCTCCTTGAGGTAGTTCATCAGCTCGTGAGTTTCGCCTCGTAGAATCTGACGAATCCGGTCGATGTATACGCCATAGGTTTTATGGTCTATTTCGCCGGTGCAGCAACCGCGGCATTTGTGGATGTGGTACTGAAGGCACAAGCGCCCCTTTCCCTTGGCGATATATTCGGGCGTGATTGGAATGCGGCAAGTTCTGACCGGGTACAGCTGGCGAATCAACTCGAGTACCGTACGGGCCACGGCGGTGTTGGTGTATGGACCGTAGTACTTGGAACCGTCCTTGATATGCTGCCGGGTGAGGAACACGCGGGGGTACATTTCGTTTGTGACCACAATCCAGGGGTATGACTTATCGTCCTTGAGGAGTACGTTGTAGCGTGGTTTGTACTCCTTAATCATTGAATTTTCGAGGTTCAGGGCATCCTGCTCAGTGGGCACGACGATATATTTCATATCGGCGATGTTGCGCACGAGGAGGTTTGTACGGAGGTTGTCGTGTGTGCGGTTGAAGTATGACGAGACGCGACGTTTGAGATTCTTAGCCTTGCCAACGTATATGACGGTACCGGCGGCGTCGAAGTACATATAGACGCCGGGGGTGTCGGGGAGGATTGAGATTTTCTCCTTAAGTTCGGGAGATTTATCGTGTTTGGCCATAATTAATCGTTGATGGCGAACAGGCCTTGGTCGTCGATACGGCTTATCCCTAAATGCTCGTAAGCCAGCGGTGTAGCCTCGCGTCCGCGCGCAGTACGTTTGATGAAACCCTGCTGAATAAGGAAGGGTTCGTATACTTCCTCTACCGTACCGGGGTCTTCGCCGATGGCAGTGGCAATAGTGTTGAGTCCGACCGGTCCACCGTGGAACTTCCGGATAATTGTGCTGAGGATGCGGTTGTCGATTTTGTCGAGACCGAAGCGGTCGATGTTGAGAGCTTCGAGCGCAAACCGAGCGATAGGGAGGTCGATAGCCCCCGAGCCCTTTACCTGAGCGAAGTCGCGGACGCGCCTGAGGAGAGCGTTTGCAATACGGGGGGTACCACGAGAACGCATAGCAATTTCCTGGGCGGCCTCGGAAGAAATGCGCACTCTCAGGAGAGCGGCTGAGCGCTCGATAATGCGTTTGAGGACCGAGTGTTCGTAGTGCTCCAGATGGCACTGAATCGAGAATCGAGTCAGTAGCGGGGCGGTAAGCATGCCGCTACGGGTAGTTGCGCCCACGAGAGTGAAGGGGGCGAGGGACAACTGGACGCTCCGTGCGCCGGGCCCCTTGTCGATCATGATGTCGATACGGAAATCCTCCATGGCCGAGTAGAGATATTCCTCCACCACGGGGCTCAGGCGGTGAATTTCGTCGATGAAGAGCACATCGTTTTCTTCGAGCGAAGTTAGAATTCCGGCCAGATCGCCTGGTTTGTCGAGCACGGGTCCTGAAGTGACCTTCATGCCCACACCCAATTCCTTTGCAATGATGTTGGAGAGAGTTGTTTTGCCCAGTCCCGGAGGGCCGAACAAAAGGATATGGTCCAGAGCTTCTCCGCGCATACGGGCAGCCTGAACGAAAACGCGTAGGTTTTCTTTTATATGGTCCTGACCGTTGAAGTCCTCGAAGCGCTCGGGGCGAAGTGCTTTTTCCACCTCGCCTTCAGGGCCGCGTGACTGCTGATTTCGAAGATCTATGTCGTCCATCTTTTGGGTTTTTATGGGGGATTTTTCCTGATTTAGCTTGATTAATCTTGATTTTCAGGGTATAAACGGGAGTTTATTTTTTCAACTATCTGCTTTGGTGTGATAGCCCTGAGGCATTCCAGAGTGCCTATTTGGCAAGGACGATTACCGAACACCGAGCATGGCCGGCACGCCAACGGTAACTGGATTGCCAAATCCGGGTCCATGTTCCATGGCCGGAATCCGAGGTCGGGGTGCGTTGCGCCCCAGATGCTGATTACAGGAGCACCGGCAATGGCAGCCATGTGCATATTGCCCGAGTCCATAGCCACCATCACGTCGAGTTGGCTCATGAGCTGTAGCTCGGCGGGGAAACCGGCTTTTAGCGATGCGAGTGATGTGCATCCGGGATATTTCCGCGCCCATCCATCGAGGACGTCCGCTTCCTTCTGCCCTCCTCCGAAGAGGAAAATCCGCAAGTTTTTGGTCTTGCGGAGGGTTGCCACTACCTGCTCCATCAACTCCGGGGGGTAGATTTTGCTCTCATGGGCCGCAAAGGGTGCAATTCCCACCCACTTTTCGCCATCGCCTTTTGTAAAAAGGGGAGCCGTGGGGCACTGTTGAGCGAATAATCCGTCGAATGATAGTTCAACGGGTAATCCTGCTTTATTGAAGACATCGGCATAGCGCATGAACTGAGGGGTGAGGGTGGCCATCTGCTTGTTGCGCTGTCGCGTCATAGCGCGACGTTGCGCCCGCGGTTTGTGGAGCCTGTAAGTGTGTATACCCTTCAGACGGAGAAACAGGCTCAGTAAACGTGTTCGAATCACGTTGTGCAAATCCACGAACACGTCGGGCTTGAACCGGGTGTATACCGTTTGTGCCAAGCGTCGCATTCCTCCCACGCCGGCGAAGGCGTCCTTGAGGTCGCATGGCACGACGGTGAGGTTTGCGGGTGGGTTGACAAACAGTTTGTGGAACGGGTGTCGTGTGAGGAAAACGAAATTCACCCCGGGGTATGCGCGGCAAACCGAATATACTACGGGAATAGTGAGGGCGACATCCCCCAACGCCGAGAAGCGCGCCAGCAGCACAGTATGTAGGGACGCACGCTCTGTGCGTCCTTTTGACCGTTTTTTTTCATCTATATGCTGTCCGGTGTTCATTCTATAGGTATTATACATTGAAGCAGTCTTTATCCCAGCGTGCTACATTGTTCTCTATATATTCAGCAATACGATTGGCCTCGAATTGACTCCTGATGATTCGGTCGTGATACCGTGTTTGCCAATCAAAATCTATATTATTTCGACGCGCATAGGTAGTTATGCCCGACTTGAAAACGCCTACTATAACTGATAAAGCTGATCTTTTGGCAGGCATC
>JAAVGX010000084.1 GCA_014800065.1 Bacteroidales bacterium
CTTGTGTATCACCCGATGGAAAAACAGTTCTCTTCGGCATCAGCTATGAGGACCTTGAGGCGAATAAATCCAATAACGACCTCTATCTGCTTGACCTCGAGGGCAAAAATAAGGAGCTCACCCGAATCACCAAAACCGAGAAGAGCGAGAACAGCGCCGTGTGGATCGACGGCGGTTCGCGCATCGCCTTCATGTACCCCGCCGAGGACGGTACCATGCAGTTGTGGCTTATGAATGCCGACGGTTCGAACCGTGTACAGGCCACAACCCACCGGGGCGGCATTTCAGGCTTCCTGTTCTCGCCCGACCAAACTAAGGTGGTTGTTATCGGAAATGTGAAATATGCCCGCAACGCCGGCGATCTCTATCCTGACCTGCCCAAGGCAACCGGCCGCGTAATCGATGACCTCATGTACAAGCACTGGGACGAGTGGGTAACCGAAATTCCTCATCCTTTTATCGGTACATTCGATGGCACAAAGGTTGAAAATCTTCAGGACATCATGGCAGATGAGCCCTTCGAGGCACCCATGAAGCCATTTGGCGGTGTGGAATCGTTCGCGTGGACACCCGCATCGGACGCTCTGGTGTATGTAAGCCGTAAGAAAACCGGTTTGGAATATGCCATCTCCACCAATTCCGATCTCTACCTGTACAATCTCGCCGATAAAACCACCCGTAACCTCACCGAGGGAATGATGGGCTACGACACCGCACCTTCGTTCTCGCCCGACGGTAGCACCCTTGCATGGCTGAGCATGGAGCGCGACGGCTATGAAGCTGACCGCAACCGCCTCTTCGTGATGGATATGGCCACCGGCAATCGCCGCGATCTGACCGCGCAGTGGGACTATACAATCGAAGAATTTGCCTGGATGCCCGACGGAAAGAGCCTGGCTTTTATCGCCTATAAGGATGGAGTAGCTCCCGTGTTCAACATCGATGCCGCTACCGGCAAAGTTGAGCAACTCACCGATGCGATGGCCGACTTTACTTCGCTGTCGGTTGCCGGGCGCGACAAGGTTGTGACCATGTGCCACTCAATGGTTCGCCCGAACGAACTGGCGTTGGTAGCGCGCAAGGGTAAGAAGATGGAAACGACAATGCTCACAGATGTGAACGGATACATCTTCAAGCAGATCACCATGCCTACAGTAGAGAAGAAGATGGTACCGACCACCGATGGCAAGGAAATGCTCACCTGGGTTGTGCTGCCCCCCAAGTTCGATGCCAACAAGCAGTATCCTTCAATTCTTTATTGCCAGGGCGGACCCCAGAGCGCAGTAAGCCAGTTCTGGAGCTATCGTTGGAATCTTGCGCTGATGGCTGCCAACGGCTATGTTGTTATCGCACCTAACCGCCGCGGTGTTCCCGGATTCGGAACAGAGTGGGAAGAGCAGATCAGCAAGGATTATCCCGGTCAGAATATGCAGGATTATCTTGCAGCCGCCGACTATATGCTCGCACAGCCTTATATCGACAAGGCTCGCATGGGTGCCACCGGCGCCAGCTATGGTGGATTCTCAATCTACTATCTTGCGGGCAACCACAATCACCGCTTTGCCGCCCTCCTTGCTCACGCAGGTATTTTCAACATGGAAATGCAGTACCTCGAAACAGAGGAAATGTGGTTCGCCAACTGGGATATGGGCGGAGCCTACTGGGAGAAGGACAATGCTGTTGCTCAGCGCACCTTTGCCAACTCTCCCCATCGCTTTGTTGACCGCTGGGACACACCTATCATGATTTCGCACGGAGAGTACGACTACCGTATCCTTGCTTCTCAGGGCATGGCGGCATTCAACGCCGCAAAGTTGCGTGGCATTCCCGCAGAAATGGTGATTTTCCCCGATGAAAACCATTGGATTCTTAAGCCGCAGAACGCCGTACTTTGGCAGCGTCTTTTCTTCCGTTGGTTCGACAAGTGGCTGAAACCCAACGCAGACTGATGTCGAAAGCCCAATTAAAAAAAGAATTGCAGACCCTCGATAAGGACCAACTCATCGAGGTTCTGCTTTCTACTTATTCAGCATCGGCGGGAGCCAAAGAGTACCTTGAATTTTTCTTGAATCCTGATGTGAATGGGCTGATGGAGAAGAAATTAAAGGTGGTGGATAAAGAGCTTTCGCGAACCAAATACGGCTATTCAAAAGCACGAATATCCGTGCTGAACAAAACGCTCAAAGAGTTTGCCTCCTTTGGGGTTCCCGCATTCGATGTGGCACGTTTCGCGCTCCAAATATTTATACGTTTGATTATTGAAGAGCGCTGGACGCACTTTTCGCCTACGCTTGTGGCCGGTACTGCCAAGATGCTCGCCGCAGCAATGATTGAAGGGGCCAAGGCTCAGGCACTTGATAAAGTACTGGACACTGTCAGGGATGTTTACCGGGATCCGAAGATTGGAAGGGAAGGCTTTAAGGCTTATTTCCCGGCATGGATTAGATTGGCAGTGGCCCAGTTGCCCCCGAACACCGAACTACCGGAATTTGAATTATGAAAGCAATAATCGAGAACATAGAATTTGAAATCGAACCGGCGCCTGACGCCTCCGGCGCAGGTTTCGCCGCCTTGCTCCCCCTTGAGGTTGAGATGAGCGATCTGAACCACAACGAGAAATACTACTATACAGTGGCGCGCATTCCGCGCAAGGAGTATCTGCCGGGCCATATAGAGTGTGGTGATCTGATGCTCTGGGGCTCGGATTGCATTGTGCTTTTCTATAAAAGTTTTGACAATCCTTTCCCCTACACTCGTCTTGGTCGCGTTGTTGACGCTGAGCGCCTTGGGGCGCTGCTGCAGGACAAGCTGAGCGTAAGGGTACGGTTTGAAAAATGATTTTGGATTTGGTTTAAAAGTAAACACAAAATTAAAGGCTGAGCGTAATTTGCTCAGCCTTTTTAGTTCATTTTGTAATGTCAGATGATTAGCATGGCATCGCCGTAGCAACCGAAGCGATAGCGCTCCTGCACAGCAGTGTCGTAGGCTTTCATGATGAGGTCGTATCCTCCGAATGCAGCCACCATCATGAGCATGGTGGAGTAGGGCATATGGAAGTTGGTGACCAGATTATCGCACACGGTGAAATTATAGGGCGGGAAGATGAATTTGTTCGTCCAACCGGTGTAAGTTTTCATATGACCGCCCATGCTTTCAGCGGTGGACATTGCACGGAGCACAGAAGTGCCGACGGCGCAGATTTTCTTTTCGTTGTCGTGCGCACTGTTTACGGTGTTGACGAGCTCTTCGCTTGCAATCATTTCTTCGGAGTCCATACGATGCTTTGTAAGGTCCTCCACGTCGATTTCGCGGAAGGCTCCCAGGCCGCTGTGCACTGTGATAAAAGCATTCTTGACGCCTTTGATTTGGAGTCGGGTGAGGAGTCGGCGGCTGAAGTGCAGTCCGGCTGCGGGTGCCACTACAGCGCCTTCCTTTTCTGCGAATATACACTGATAGTCGATCGCGTCCTGTGGTGTTGACTCACGTTTGATATAAGGGGGCAGGGGAGTGGTGCCCAGGTTATAGAGGGCTTCTTTGAATTCCTCGTGCGAGCCGTCAAAAAGGAATCGAAGAGTGCGACCGCGTGATGTGGTGTTATCAATGACTTCAGCGACCATGGATTCGTCTTCGCCGAAGTAGAGTTTGTTGCCGATGCGAATTTTGCGTGCCGGCTCAACGAGAACATCCCAGAACTTTTGCTCCACGTTGAGTTCGCGGAGCAGGAAAACTTCGATGCGGGCACCGGTCTTTTCCTTGTTTCCGTACAGAAGTGCGGGAAATACTTTGGTGTCGTTGAATACCATTACATCGCCGTCGTCGAAAAAGTCGAGAATTTCGCGGAAAATGTGATGAGAAATTTCGCCGGTCTTGCGGTTCACGACCATCAGACGTGCGTCATCGCGCTCCTTGTTGGGGTGCAGGGCGATTAGTTCGGCGGGTAGTTTGAAGTTGAACTGCGAAAGCTTCATTTTTCAGTATATGAAGTTGTTTATAGGTGAGCGTCGTCATCAACTTCATCGATGACAACAGTTTTAATTAATTCGGCGGCTTGTTGGATTGAGAGGCAGTTTTCAATCGCAACGCCGCCCACGCGTGTGCGTCTGAGAGCGGTGAGGTGAGCTCCGGAGCCGAGAGCGAGCCCGATGTCGCGGGCCAGGGCGCGGATGTAGGTTCCTTTGCTGCAGACCACTCGGATTGTTATTGATGTTGGTGAATAGTCAAGTAATTCGATTTGGTCGATGACCAGAATTTTGGGCTTAAGCTCCACTTCCCGCCCTTTTCGCGCCAGTTCGTAGGCGCGTTTGCCATCGACTTTCACTGCCGAGAAGGCCGGAGGAATCTGCTCGATGCGTCCGAGGAAGTTTTTCAGAGTATCCTCTACGAGCTGGCGGGTGATATGTTCGGTGGGGTAGGTGGCGTCGATTTCGGTTTCGAGGTCGAACGAGGGGGTTGAGGCTCCGAGGGCAATGGTGGCAATGTATTCCTTAACCCCCGCTTGGAGCTCATCGATTCGTTTGGTGGCACGGCCGGTGCACAGAATCATAACGCCGGTAGCGAGAGGGTCGAGGGTGCCGGCATGTCCCACCTTGATGCGCTTCACACCGAGGCGTCGGGTGAGGGCACCACGAAGGCGCTTAACGGCGTCGAACGATGTCCAGCCTAATGGTTTGTCGATGTAGAGTACTTCTCCTTCAATGAAATTCATAATCAGAATACGTTGTAACCGTAGAGCAGACAGAGAATTGATGCGAGGATGCAGTAAACTGCGAACCACCAGAGCTTGCCCTTGTTGACGATTGCGAGCATCCATTTGCAGGCCAGACATCCTACTACGAAGGATGTGATGAATCCCACAACGAGTGCCGTAGTGGAGATGGAGGTAGTGGCCACATTAGCCGCCGTATCGATGGCATCAACGCTGAGCATATCTTTGATGTCGAGAAGTGCTTCGCCAAGGATTGGTATGATAACCATGAAGAATGAGAACTGAGCAACTTGTTCGCGCTTGTCGCCGATGAGTATGCCCGTGGCGATGGTAGTACCGGAGCGGGAAAGGCCCGGGAGGACTGCCACCGCTTGGGAGCAGCCTATCACGAAGGCGTCGAGGTATGTGATGTTGCGCGGTTGGTAGCCACCTTGTGCGGGAGTAAGGTGTTGCTGCAGAGGGCGTGTGCGGAAGAAATAGCTGAAAAAGAGCAGAGCCGCAGTTGCCATGAGGCACCATCCCACCAGGGTGAGTTCTTGCCCGAAGAATGTTTCGATGGTGTCCTTGAAGCATATACCCACAATGCCGATAGGAATGCATGAAATCAATATCTTCACTACATACCAAAAATTATCGTCCATTTTGAAGGTGAAGAATGATTTGCACAGAGGCAAAAACTTTTTCCAAAGGACAACTATTGTGCTGAGCACGGTAGCCACATGTAGCATGACGTCGAACTCGAGGCTCTCGGCCCCCGAAAGCTCAAGGCCGAGGATTTCTCGGAATATTTCGAGGTGTCCGCTGGAACTGATGGGCAGGTATTCGGCAAGTCCTTGGACCAACCCGAGGATAAAAGCGTCTAAAGTACTCATTCTTCAATTGTTTGCTTTGTTTCTTTAGGACGGATAATGATAGCGAAAGCCATAGCCACGAACCCTAAAAAGCAGATGGCCGGGCCAACTACTATGCGACGGGTGCTGAAGATGTCGGGATTGAAGGTATCGGATGTGTTACCGGAGCCGAGCATCAGTATGAAGCCCACCACTATCATTAGCCCGGCACACGCCATAGCGATGAAGTTGCGGCGACCTAAGGGCATAGGTCCGGTTGGTTTGTTGTCGGTTTTATTTTTCATTTCAAAAACATTTCGTCGTAAGAAGAATAAATGTATTTGTTGGTTGCTGCAATAGCGGTAATTCCACATATCAGGACACCGCAAACGAGGAGTGTGCCGCCAACGATAGCTATGTTGGCAGAGGTGAAAATGGCGGTGAATATTGCGTCGTATGAGGTTGCGTAGTAAAGCATTGCGCAGATTAGCGCTGTAGCGATGATGGCTGCGAGAATGCCGTTGACGATGGCGGCGCGGATGAACGGGCGCCGGATAAATGATGCGGACGCTCCTACCAGCTTCATGGTGTAGATAATGAAGCGGCGGCTATAAATCGACAGAAATACGGCATTGCGAATCAACGCTATGGCAATTATTCCAAGTAAAATAATCAAGACGGAAATAATTATGCTGAAGCGCTTTATAGTGCGGTCGAGTCCATCAATGATGGTACTTTCGGAGATCACTTCGTCCACATCGGGTAGCGTGGCAAAGAACGTTGAAAGCTTTTCTATGGAGTCGGTGAAAGCGTATTTGGGATGCACTTTGACATCAAATTCTGCGGAATAGGGATTGGCGTCGAGAAGTTGCGCGAAGTCCTCCCCCATTAGAGATTGCTCTTGTGCATAAATGTCGTCAGCTGAAACGAATGTGAGGAGATTTACGGCTTTGGAAGCCATAAGTGCTTGTTTCGCAGTGGCTATGCTTTGCTCGGAAGCTCCCTGCTGCATACGGACAATAAATCCAAGATTGTGCCGGAGCTCAGTATTGAGATTGCACGCAATTATACCGGTCAAGGCCATGATGCCCAAAAGGAATAGCACCAGGGAAACAGACACCAGAGAGGTCACACGTGACCCGAGGGTGGGGATATGCTTCTGTTTTTGTGTTTTCAACTCAATGCGATATGATGCAATAACTGCAAATATGTGCAAAATTACTACATTAACACCCCCTTTGTCAATATTTTCATGCTAATTTTTAAATAATTAACAAACCGCCACCCTCGAAATCGTGCGAAATGGCAAAATGCGCAAATCGCACAATAATTCCCCAAAACCCCACCGTAACTTTGCCCCCAAAATAAAGATTAATCAGCAAAAAATGTACGGACATCGCTTTGCGATGTCTCAAAAGCCAAAGCAAAAAATGAAAGCGTACATCCAAACCCCTCCCAAGCAGCGCTACCGCTACGTCCCCGACCTATGTCGCCCGTTCGAGGCATACATAGGCCGGCGCCTGCGCAAATGGGAGCACGCGATCATCTACGCCTTCGAGAAAAACAGAAAAAAGGGCAAGCAAGCAGGACGATTCATAATACAC
>JAAVGX010000085.1 GCA_014800065.1 Bacteroidales bacterium
AAGTTGGTTACTATGTAGCTCGATAGTTTGAAAATCGACATCAAGACTGCCACACCCTTCTTCAAGAACAAGAAAGAAATAGTGATCGTCACGGTGAATAGGAAAATTTTCTATCATTTTCCATGACTCAATATCCATATCCTCACCATAAAGCCGAGCGGATACTCCATTAGGAGCAAAATCTTTAAGTTTATGGACAGGAATTTCAAAATCGTCCGTAAGTTTATGAGGACATTGTTTCATAACTGCAAAATTACTAAAAAATCTCATATACGAAAGCCGTACAATGCTGTCAGTTAGGAATGTAGTAAAGATTATGCACATACCGGACTTATTTTGCAAAAGCAGGTTGAAATTTTATTTCCTCATTTTTTTACACAGATTTTTGAGGGTTAAATCCTCGAAAATTCAGACCGATATATCTACGATGTAGCTGAGTGTATTACTCTGTTATTCAATTTCTTGAATTTAATATAGTTTCTATTTTCATCCGTTCGAGTGTCTAATTTCGATTAGACACTGATGGACACTTTTTAGACACTATTCGAGAAATCATCTTTTCAGCGACCAAGAGAAAATATCCGGTTTAAAAATCCCGATGACCATACTTTTGTTATTGTGCAAAGTTAGGCAATGAGTGATGTTGCGTTGATATGCAAAATGTTGAAGAATAGTGAATTGAGAATTATTTTCAATCATATGTAGCCGAGAAGAAGCCCCACGGAGGGGTCGGCCACGGATGGCACACCCACATCCTTCATCATTCTTCTCCGATATATAAACCCCTTAAACACGACAAAACCTCGATAATGCTGATTATCAAGGCTTTGACGTCTTTTGAAGATGTTTAAGTGGTCCCACTTGGGCTTGAACCAAGGACTCCCTGATTATGAGTCAGGTGCTCTGACCAACTGAGCTATAGGACCTGCAACTTTTTGATGCGTGTGCAAAATTACGCTTTTTTGATGGCATCTGCAAATTTTCGAGAATTTTTTTACAAAGTTTTTATTTGTCTCGTTGCCATATTGACCAATATTTTGGCGATTATGGTATATTTTCATGTTTTACGAAATTTTTTTGCGAAAATATTTGCGAGAATAAAAATATCGTTGTAACTTTGCATCGCAAAAGCAAGGAAGCTAAGCCTCTCCTACCAAAGCAAACAATGGTGTGGTAGTTCAGCTGGTTAGAATACCTGCCTGTCACGCAGGGGGTCGCGGGTTCGAGTCCCGTCCATACCGCAAGAGGAGAGAGGAGAATGAGAAATGTTTAATCTTCGGATTTCGTTTCTCATTCTTTTTGTTTTTGTAATCTCCCATCGATCATAATATTACCCTGGGGTCAGTTGGTCAGAGATGCCCCGACTTTTGCATGGCTTTTTTGAGTGCAATTTTTGCTGGCAAATAAACGCTATGCGAATTTGTAATGATAATTGGGGCAACGGGACGAGACGACAACTCACAACCTCGCCTCGTCGAGGCTCCTTTGCCGGGGGGGGTTGGGCGCAGGTGATATCGCAGAGCGATGTCGCTACATTTCGCTGGTTTTCAGGTGGTTGCAGTGACGGGTCAAAAGGACGCACCGAACGTGCGTCCGTACTGTTTTTTGCTGGTTTTCAGAGTGCTACAGTGGCGGGTCAAAAGGACGTACCGCCATCGCAGGGATATTGCCTATATACCGGTATGGGGATAATCTCATGTAATTTCATGTCAAAATATATACGGCTACGAGAAATCTCGCAGCCGCTATCTTTATGTTTATGACTGGTAATAAGCACTTTAAATCAAATGTTTTTCATGTTCTGCTCATGTCAAACGTTTGTATTACGCCTGACATTGACAGGGCAAAGGAGCCGCGGTGGGGAATTTTCTCGGGAGCGCAATAGCCTTATGGGCTGATACGCGAGTCCCCGAGTAAGCTGCCAGAAGGAGCTACCCGGGGAATCTTATTATTATGCACTTTATACAACTATCTGTGCTGTGGATATCTCGGTTGTGGATGTTTTGATAGTTGTATTCTTCTTATTTCGAGCCATTTGCCGAAGCGATGTGGGTCTCTGAGGATTTTCTTCATGGACTTTGTGAGCTTTTCTTCCTGTTTGGCCATTAATTTTTTCTGTTTTTCGGGGTCGAACCTCCTTGAGTCATTGTCGGAGTGCGGCCTTCCCATACCGGGCTGCCCCATCGGAGGGCGTCCGCCGCCCATGTGCTGCCCTCCGTGTCCGCTCGGGCCCCGGCCATCCATTCTTCCGCCGGGACGGTCAGGACGGGAATTCGTCATGGAGCCGAAAACTTCACGGTTGTATTTTTCATATGCTTTGTATACCTTGTCGAACTGCTTTTTGTCGAGTCCGAGGGGTTTTCGGAGTTCTTCGACCTGATGAAAGGTCATCGAGGCAATATTGTTGCCGGCAGGTTGCTGAGCAAATGTTGCAACAGCGAAGGTGGCAAGGATTGCAATGAAGAATAACAGTCTTTTCATCTTTAATAATGTTTGAATTAAGATTGTTTTAAATCAGATTAGTATGAGAGAGTGGATATCTGCAAAAATAGTGTGTAATTACGTTGAATACAAATTTTTTATACCAAATCTTGAATTTTATCGACCGGTTTTGCAATAAACCCGTCCAACCAATAGTGTCCTCGGGTTGTTAGAATTTCGATATCAACCATTGAAAACTTGAAAAGAGAATAAGCTATGGCAAGTATGATAGAGCAACATAGAGTGATAAGTCGGTTCCGAAATTTACCCGGGAGCGGAATTATCGAACGTTGCAAAATGAGCAGCGACGTGCTCGGTGTGGAAAAGGAATTCGCAGTATATCTGCCGTCCGGTTATGATGAAAATGAGAATCGCTACCCGGTGGTGTACCTTTTGCATCCGGCCGGCGGCACCCATGATATATGGATAAATATGGGCGAGATGCCTCAGATTGCCGATGATGCCATTCGCTCGGGCATGGCATTCCCTATGATTATAGTTCTGCCGGATGCAAGTGGAATGGACGAGTACCGTATGGGCAAGCATCTGGGCTACTTCGATGTGCCCGATTGGAGCTATGAGAAATATTTCCACGAAGAACTTATTCCGCTTATCGACACCACCTACCGTACTAAGGCCGACAAAAAGCATCGGGCCGTGGTAGGGGCGTCGATGGGAGGTGAGGCGGCTGTTTCCTACGCACAGAAGCACCCCGAACTCTACGGGGCCTCATGCGCCATAAGCGGTATTCTGGGACATCCCGAGCAGAGCCGCCTGGCCTCTACGGATAAGGATTATGCACAGTCGTTGATTGAAAATAATCCTTCGGTGTTTGTGGAAAATGCCACTGCCGATGTGGTTGAGAAACTGAAAACCGTGCGGTGGTATACCGATTGTGGTGACAGCGACTACTTCTACGAGGGCAACATCCAGTTCTTTCTGGCCATGAAGAGGCAGGGCGTGCCTATCGACTACCGAATGCGCAGCGGAGTGCACAGCTGGTACTACTGGATAACCGGCTTGGCTCCAATCCTTCATTTCCTGTCCATCGGATTTGCCGACTGACAAGGTACTGACACGGTACAGGTACGGTAAGGCGGCCCTATGCCGATACCTGCACGGGGATACCGGTGGCCGATTGGATTCGAGCCCCGATAGCTTCCATTTCGTCCTTAGGGATGCGATGGAGGTGAACGGCAGGGCTCGGACGGTCGATGGTGTAAATCATTATCTGCGAAGGGCCGATTCGTCGATAGGCTTCGATAAGAGCGTCCACTTCGGCATCGGTGGTATTGTCGACTTTCACCCCTTCGTGTTCACCACGGGCAAACATAGTCTGAATGATTCCCTGCCGGCCGAACTGAGCCATACGGTCGATGGTTGAGGTCAGATTATAGCCGGGATTGGGCCGATCGAGGTTTTGGACAGTTTGCTCCACGGCGCTGTCGAGCTTGAGAATATTGTTGTCCACCTTTTTCAAGGCTCTGAACACGCTCTCCGAGCCGATGCGCGTGGCATTTGTGAGCACACTCACCTTGGCGGCGGGGAAATACTTGTCGCGTAGAGCAATAGTGCCATCGATAACATCTTCGAACTGAGGATGCAATGTCGGTTCGCCATTGCCCGAGAATGTGATCACGTCCAGATTCTCCCCCTTTTGGCGCATATCGCTCAACTTGGCTTCCAGCAGCGCAAGAGTATTCTCGAGAGTTGCCATGCCGGTAGTGCCAGGGCCTTGGGCATTGAATCCGGCCTCGCAGTAGAGGCAATCGAAGGAGCATATTTTACCGTCGTTGGGTGTGAGGTTCACGCCCAGGGAAGTGCCCAGGCGGCGGCTGTGGATTGGCCCGAATATGGTGGAGTGGAACATTACTGTCTGCATTTCTCTTTGATTTTTAGTTTGACGAGAGGTGTTTCTAAGCCTTGATTCTGAAGCATCTTGAGGTAAGACCGATGAGCAGGCCAATGGCAGCGATAGTGGCAATTACGATTGCCACATCAGAAGCCAGCAGGTGCACCGGGTAGACATCCGTTGTGAGCGCCGAAGGGTCGGCGTTGAGCCTGATCAGCCCCAGGTGTTCCTGCGCCAGCGACAGCGCTACTCCGAGGATGGCGCCGATAATCCCCCCAATAAAGGTGATGAGGAAACCTTGCCACACAAAGATGGCGCGGAGTTTGGACGGTCGCGCTCCCAGGGCTCGCAATGTAGTCATATCCGCCGACTTTTCAATTACCAGAAGGCTTAAAGTAGATATGATGTTGAAGGCTGCAATAATCAATATGAAAGCGAGCATCAGGAAGGTTACCCACTTCTCTACGGAAATCATCCTGAATGTTTCGTGTTGCTGAGCCATTCGCGTAAGCACCTTGAAATCAGCTCCGAGAGCATCTTCGACCATACGCTGCACCTTCTCTTCGGCCACCCCCGGGCTCACCGCAATGCCGATGGCCGAAGCCTCCTGCCGGGTGTAGTCGAGCATACTGCGGAGAGTGTCCAGCGGCAGGATTACGAAGTCGGCGTCGTATTCGGCCTGATTAACCCTGAAAACACCGCTTACGGCCACTTCCTCCCGTCGATAAGCCGCCGCCGGATTAGCCGGATTGATTCGGCCTTCGCGCCGGGGAATGTATATCTGAGCCGTCACACCCGGGTCGGGTCGCAGATTGGTCTGCAATGCCACACCCACCGCCAGCTGGGCGCAGGGCAAATCCCACGGGGCGGGCAGCTCCTGGGTGTAAAGACCATCGATTATCAACGATTCCACACTGGTCACTTCGGTTGCTCCCTGATAGTCAAGACCTTGAAGCTGAACGGCCATCTGAGCGCCGTTGCCTGTCAGCAGGGCGCGCTCGGTGAGCATTGGCGCCGCAGCCTCAACGCCCGCCAACTCCCCGAGCCCGGCTGCCAGAGAATCAGCATGCGCGAACACCTTGCCTTGTGCGGGCACCACTTTCAGGTCGGGGTCGAAAGCCGACAAATTGCGCATGGCCAAGTCCGAAAAACCGTTGAACACGCTAAGCACCACTACAATAGCAGCAGTTGCCACCGCCACTCCACCCATTGAAACGATGGAGATGACGTTGACAGCCTTGTGCGATTTTTTCGAAAACAAATATCGAAGTGCAATCCGCAGCGAGAGCATGAATATATGATTGGCAGTTGGAGGATTTTAATTCAGGAGCGTGGTTGCAGCCCACTACAAACCTGTCGGCGTACACCGAAATTTTACTGGGCCAGGAGGTTATCGATATTCTCGAGGTAGTCGATAGAGTCATCCAGGAAGAATGAAAGTTCCGGAGTTTTGCGCAGCTGGAATCGCACTTTCTGAGCCAGTTCATAGCGGATAGTCTTTGCCGAGGCCTGGATAGAATTCATCACTTCCTGAGCCTTGTCGGAGGGGAAAACCGACAGATATGCGCGGGCGATGGAGAGGTCGGGCGACACTCGAACCTGACTCACCGACACGATGGTGCCGTGTGTTTTGGCGGTTTGCTGACGGAAAATTTCGCTCAGCTCCTTCTGGAGCAGGCGGGATATTTTTGCTTGACGTGTAGTTTCCATGTGTTCTATTCAGTTATTGAGTTATTGTGATTTCAGAATATTAAACATTCTTGGCGGCTTTAAAGTTGAACAGACGCTTGGTAATGTCGGCAGCGGTAGCTTCGGCGGCATCCAGCGTGCCCAAGATTCGGCGAATTTTCGCATACCCCTCCAGCTGAGCGGCTCGGGTAGGGGAGTCGGCAATGAGTGGAGCGAGGCGGTCGGCAATCAGAGCCGGAGTGCATTGGTGAAGCAACATTTCGGGCACAACGGGCGCATCGGCTATAAGATTGGGCAGTGAAACATAATCCACATTGAGAATTCGCTTCATCACCTCATAGCTCACGCGCGACCCGTTGGAGCGGTAGCACACCACTTGCGGAATACCCGCCAAGGCCGTTTCGAGCGTTGCCGTGCCCGAGGTTACCAGTGCCGCATGGGAATGGACCAAAATGTGAGCGGATTCGGCCTCGCGAATCACGGGGCAATCCACCGTCGCACCGTACTCCTTATATAATGAGTCATCTATCCCCGGCGCACCCACAATGACAGGCCTGCATTGAACAAAGGGATGCACCGCCTTAATCATGATTGGCAGATTGTTTCGGATTTCGCTCACACGACTCCCCGGCAGCAGCGCAATCATGCGTCGGTCGCGCAGACGATGTCGTTTCAGAAATTCCTCTCGCGATGGTGCCGTTGCAAGAGCTTCGTCCACCTCACCCACCGACGGATTCCCCACATAGATGCTGTGGAAGTGATGACGGGCATAAAAATCGGGTTCAAAAGGAAGGATGGAATACACCTGCTCCACGGTTCGCCGTATGTCCTTGACGCGCCAGCTTTTCCAGGCCCAAATCTTGGGCGAGATGAAGTAGAACACCGGGATACCGGCCCGATGAGCTTCAGCGGCCACCTTGAGGTTGAAGCTCGGATAGTCCACGGCAATTACGGCATCCGGTTTTGCAGCCGTAATCACTGCCTTGGCCATACGCAGATTGTGCCTCACCGTTCCAAGGTTGCGAAGCACTTCGGAAAAACCCATAAAGGCCATATCGCGATAATGGACAATAGGTCGGGAGCCGGCAACGGATTCCATGAGGTCGCCCCCGAGAAACACAAAGCGAGCCTGCGGGTCATGAATTTTCAGCGCTCCCATCAGGCGCGAAGCATGAAGATCGCCGGATGCCTCTCCGGCAAGGATATAGTAAAGCATCAGAGCGAACGTTTTGATTGAAAAAAATCGCGGATAATTCCGGCACATTCCTCACGCCTCACACCCCACACCACTTCCGTTCGGGGGTGGAAGGGCGATGCCCCTTCGCGAAGAATGGTAGTGAAACCCCGCTTGGAGTCCTCCGCGCCGATAACCACGCGGCCCACTCTCGCCCAGCCTATCGCACCGGCGCACATAGGGCACGGCTCTACCGTCACATAGAGGGTGCAATCCTGCAAAAACTTGCCCCCCAGAGCCTGCGAAGCC
Source organism: Bacteroidales bacterium (assembly GCA_014800065.1). The sequence continues at coordinate 7,506 of JAAVGX010000085.1, forward strand.
GCACTGATAGCCATCATCTCGGCATGGGCGGTCACATCGTGGAGACCCTCGGTGTGATTGTGACCCTTACCGATGATGCGCCCGGCAGACGTCACCAGCACTGCCCCGATAGGCACTTCGTCCTCCTCGGCGGCCAGGCGCGCCTCATTCAGCGCAAGGCTCATGTAATATTCATCTGTCACTGTTCTGTCGCTGTTTATGTGCTTTTATTCTTCCGGTTCAACATGCCAAAGTAACGTCCTTGCAATTCCGCTTTACACAATGTCGATAGTCATGCCCTCGTTTGATGCTATTGTGTTGGGGAATATGGCACGGGCTTCGTCCACGAGGAGTTGCTCATTGTCGTAGCGTTGCGAGTAGTGCCCCAGCACCAGAGTGCCGGCATCGGCCATTCGGGCAATCTGAGCCGCTTGCTCGGCAGTGGAATGCATATATTTGCGGGCCGACGACAGTGCATCGCGCGCGTAGGTAGCCTCATGATAGAGGTATGTGGTGCCGTGCACAGCCTCCGCTACGGCCGGATTGAAGGCGGTGTCGGAGCAGTAAGCGTAGGAATAGCTCGGATCTGCCGCGGTGGTGAGGCGTTCGTTGGCAACAACACGTCCGTCGGGCATCACGAAATCTTCCCCCTCGCGGATTCGCTCCATCATATAATGTGGCACATTGTAAAATTGAGCCATCGGGCCGTTGATATGCCGGCTTTTGGGCTTTTCCCGGAAGAGATAGCCCACGCAAGGCATCCGGTGATAGAGAGGAAAAGCCGTCACGCTCAGGTGCTTGTTGTCAAGCACGATACCCGGATTGGCGGGGTCGATGATATCGAAGCGCAATTCAAATGATATGTCGTGGCAGAAAAAATCCACCATCTGCTTCAGCATAGCGGCCCCCTCGGCAAAAGTGTGAACCGTGATAGTCCCTCCCACATCGTGCAGCGAAATCGTGCTGAGCAATCCCGGCAATCCGAGGAAATGGTCGCCGTGGAGATGAGATATGAAGATGTCGGTAATCTTGGCGAATGAAAATCCATAGCGGCGCAACTGCAGCTGCGTTCCTTCGCCGCAGTCTATAAGCATCAGCCGCCCGCGATAGTTGAGCACCTGGGCGCTCGGCTGATGACGCAGGGTGGGTGTGGCTGAGCCTACACCAAGATATGTTACGGAAAAGTAGCTCATAATTAACGATGCTATGTGCCGGGGACGGGTTACCGATTGCAAAGATAATGAAAATTTGGGGCTTTAGTGTAAAAGAGTGCTAAAAAACAAACTTATTCACCTCCGCACCCAACCTTTTGCTCACATTATACGTCATAGGTGTAGCAACAGCAGAAAGAAGTAAAGTATTGAATTAGTTTTTTCATAGGATTAGATTTTTAAGGTTTAGACGCAAAAAGGTGATTGTGAAACCACCTTTTTGCTATTTTTATATGTATATATGTATAGCTTTGTGGGATCGGTTCTCCGAATACCCTCAATGCGAAAAGGCGAGCTCGCGCCCGCCTCTCCATATCTATGTTATGGCGGAATTATTTTGCCAGAGCTGCCGCGCGTTCGTAGAACTTGCGGATGTCGGTGCGGGTGGTCGCTACATAGGTGGGATATTCATCTATGATAGTCTTGTAGCACTTGGCCTCAGCGGCATATTTGCCCTGAGCGTGGTAGATGTTGGCTTCCTTGATCAGGAACAGAGGCACGATTTCGGGGTTTTTGTCGGCCTTGCTTACTGCATCCTGATAGCAATCGAGAGCCTTGTCGTACTGGTCCAGGTTCACATAGCAGTCGCCCATCAGGGAGTAAACACCGGCGGGTGCGATGCTGCCGCCGAGGTCGGCATCCTTGAGGTATTTCAGTGCTTCTTCATATTTGCCCTCCTTGTACAGGCGGATACCCATTTCGGCCGCTGCACGATTGCCGCTCTTGTAGCCGGCCTTGGCGGCTTCCGCATAGAGCGATGTGGCGATGGAGTCGTTCTGCTCAAGGTCGGCCTTGGCGATGAGTTCATCGGCCTTGGCTGAGCCGCTCTGGGCTACAAGCATCCAGATGAGCACTACGATGATGATGACAAATGCACCGATGGTGAGGCCTACGATGGTCTTCTTGTTGGCGCGGGCTTTCGCTACCAGTTCCTCGGACTGATCAACTTCCTGAGGGGTCACGTTGTTCTTTTCCATTGTATCGTGAATGTTTTTTATTCTGTTGGTGGGGCGAACCTGCCTTCAGGTCCGCTTTCAGCTTGCAAAAGTAGTGTAAATTCCTTAATTATGAAAATTTACAGCCCACATTTTTTCATTTTAGCTTATAAAGTTGTAATTTTGCAATATTAAACCATCGAAAACGAGAGCTGATGAAAGAATTTGAGATAAAGACACCCGTTGTGTCTATGGCTTACGACGAGCTTTCCGAAGCCGAACAGCATCTGGTGGCAAACGCCCGCGAAGCTGTCAAGGGCTCATATGCTCCTTACAGCCATTTCCGTGTAGGGGCTGCCATAGCACTCGACAACGGGCAGATTGCACGCGGAGCCAACCAGGAGAATGTAGCATTCCCTTCGGGCACCTGTGCCGAACGGTCGGCTTGCTTTTGGGCCGGTGCTAACTATCCCGACGCTCGATTCGAGATGATTGCAATTTACGCCATCGGCACCGACGGACTGCCCACTCAGCCTCCTACGGCTCCCTGTGGAGCTTGTCGCCAGGCTCTGTTGGAGTACGAAACACTGGCCGGACACGATGTC
>JAAVGX010000086.1 GCA_014800065.1 Bacteroidales bacterium
CGCGACCATCAGATGCTCTCGCAGGACTATACAACTCTGCAGAACTCCCTCAACGATGAGCAGAAGCGCCGCACAACCGCCGAAGCTCTGCTGGAAGCCGCAAAGAAGGCAAACGAACAACTTCGCCAGGACTACACCACACTCCAGGGCACCCTCAACAGCTCAATCAGCCAGAACAGCCAGGGTAATGCCAACATCTCCAAGCTCGTGGATCAGATCAACGAATCCAACAAGTATATCCGCCGGTTGGTCGACGCCAAGAGCAAGTCCGACTCCCTCAATATGGTGCTGACCAACAACCTTACCCGTTCGCTGAGCCCCTCCGAGCGTGATGAGGTGAACGTGCGCGTCCTCAAAGGCGTAGTTTACATCTCGCTGGCTGACAATATGCTCTTTGAATCAGGCTCTTATCAGGTCAACTCACGCGCCCTCCAGACTCTGGGCAAGGTGGCAAAAATCATCAAGGATTATCCTAACTACGATGTACTCGTAGAGGGTAATACCGACGACGTGCCCATCTCACGCACAAACATCCGCAACAACTGGGACCTCTCCACTCTGCGCGCTTCCTCCATCGTGCAGGTGCTCCAGAACGAATTCGGCGTATCGCCCAAGCGACTCACTGCTGCCGGTCGTGGTGAATACAACAACCTCGTGCCCAACGACACCGAGTATGGCCGTCAGCGCAACCGCCGTACCGAAATCATCATCACCCCTCAGCTCGACGAATTCCTCGACCTGATTGACAAGGCCCCCGAGGAAAAGTAACATTTGAATTATGCTCTCTCTCTCCTTATATAATATATCACAGCTCAAGCGCCCGCTGGTGGTGCTTGGGCTTTTGATATTCCTCATAACCGGGGCACACGCGGCCGACCCGCGAGCCGACCTCAACCCCGACCTGCCCGCGGTGGTGCAGAACCCTTACCGCGGCTACTCGTGGAAAATCGACGAGGAGGGGGATACTATGCTCGTGATTCACATGCGCGACCTCACGGTGTACCCCCCGCTGAAGTTTAAGAACAAGAAGCAGGAAGAGGAGTACTGGCGCACGGTGCGCGATGTGAAACTGCTCCTACCTTATGCCAAACTGGTATCGGAAACGCTCATCGAAACTTATGAGTATATCGAAACATTTCCCACCCAGAAGGAACGAGAGGACTATCTCAAAAGCATGGAAAAGAGCATCTTCGAGCAGTACAAGCCCATATTCCGCCGCTTCTCCAAGCGTCAGGCCAAAGTGCTAATCAAGCTAATTCAGCGCGAAACACATCAGAGCAGCTACGATATTGTCAAGGCTTTCCTGGGCTCCTTCCGCGCCACTTTCTGGCAGGGGTTCGGCAAACTTTTCGGTGTGAGTCTGAAAGGCGACTTCAAGCCTGAAAAGAATAAGGAGGATGCGATTCTGGACCGCGTAGCCTCCGGAGTGGAAAGGGGGATACTATGACTGCGCCCGATACTCCTTATTCACAGTTACGCCAGCTCTACGACTCCTACATGCTGTTGGAGCGAAACTTCAGCTCCCACACCCGCGCCGCCTATCTTGCCGACATCGACCGCCTGGCCTCTTACCTCGAAGATATAGGCGTCCTCCCTCAGCAGGCAACAATCGACCATCTGCGAGCCTTCGTGGGGTTGCTCCACGACCTTGGCATCAGCTCGGTGTCGCAGGCTCGAATCGTGTCAGGAATCCGCGCTTTCTTCCGATTTCTGGTGCTGGAAGGTGTGGTGGGTGCCAATGTGGCCGAGATGCTCGAAATGCCGGTGTTGGGGCGCCATCTGCCCGAGGTGCTCACCATCGACGAAGTGAACGCCCTGGCCGAGGCCGCGGATGATTCCACCGACATCGGTCGCCGAAATCGTGCAATAATCGAGGTTCTGTATGGTTCGGGACTGCGTGTATCGGAACTCTGCGCTTTGGAAATGAATCGGATACACCTCAGTGAAGCCGTCCTGACAGTCCTCGGCAAAGGCAAAAAGGAGCGAATGGTGCCGATGAGTCCGGAGGCGGTGGAGAGAATCAGAATGTATCTCGAAAACACGGATATTACCCCCGCACGAGGCCACGAGGGCTTTGTGTTTCATAATTACCGTGGCGAACGCATCTCTCGCGTGAGCGTTTTTAAAATAGTTAAGCAACTGGCCTTGGATGCCGGAATCCGCAAAACCATCAGCCCCCACACCTTACGTCATTCATTCGCCACACACCTCCTTGAAGGCGGTGCCAATCTGCGAGCCATTCAGATGATGCTCGGACACGAGAGCATTGCCACCACGGAAATTTATCTTCATCTCGACACCACGCGACTGCGCGACGAGATTCTCAGTCACCATCCGCGAAATCGCTGATCAGGGCTAAGAAAGGCTCGGCGTACCGCGCAGCCTTCACTTCACCTACACCGTTCACTTGCAGGAAGTCTTCGCGGGTGCGGGGTCGGCGCGTGGCCATGTCAAGCAGCGTGGCGTCGCTGAATATGCGGTAGGCGGGCATTCCGGCCTGGTTCGCTAACTGATAGCGGAGGGTTTTGAGGCGTTCGAAAAGGGCTTCCGTACCCGATACCGGGGCCGTTGCCACCGCTTCCTTTTTTCGCTTTTTGCGCTCTCGCGGTGCCTCTTCAGGCTGATATTCGCTCAGGTGGATTGTTTCTTCTCCGCGTAGCAACCTTTGGCCGAAGGGCGTAACCCTCAAGTGGTTATAGTCGTCGTAAGCGATTTCGAAAACACCCAGCTGGATGAGTTGCTGGATGTAGTGGCGCCACTCTTCCTTGCTGAGGTCCGATCCGGCGCCGAAAGTTTTGATTTTATCCCAGCTGAACCGTTGGATTTCCGATGAAGACACACCGCGAAGAATATTAATGAGCGTAAACACACCCACACGCTTGCCTCCGGCGCGCATCACGGCGCTGAGAGCTTTCTGGGCTATGATGGTGCCGTCGATTCGCACGGGCGGACGTCGGCAGATGTCGCAGTTGCCGCAGTCTTGAGTACTCTCCTGGCTGAAATAGCTCAGCAGAATCCTTCGACGGCACACCTTGGCTTGGGCATAGGCCTCCATGCGCGCCAGCTTTTCGAGGTTCACCGACCTTTGGCCGGAGTCGTTTGCGAAATTGCGGCGTTGGATTACATCCTGAATGGAGTGGAACAGAATTGCCTGAGCGGGCAGTCCGTCGCGCCCGGCACGGCCTATTTCCTGATAGTAACTCTCGATGTTCCCGGGCAGATTGAAGTGAATCACCCATCGGATATTGCTCTTGTCGATTCCCATGCCGAAAGCCACTGTGGCGCACACCACCTGCGCATCGCCGTTCAGAAATGCTCGCAGCGACCGGTCGCGGTCGGCGGCGCTCATTCCGGCGTGGTAGCACACCGAGCGGATGCCTCGGGCAAGCAGTGTGGAGTGGAGGCTCTCGGCCCCTTTGCGCGAGAGGGTGTACACGATGCCCGAGTCCTGAGGATGGCGGAGAACCATGGCGTTGATAGTGTCTAACTTGTCCTCTCGCGAACGGTTGCCGAAGGCGTTGAGGGTGATGTTCGGGCGGTCGAAGGAGCCCAGATGGCAGTAGGGCGCATTCAGTCCGAGCTGACGGATGATGTCGTCGCGGGTGAGGCGGTCGGCGGTGGCCGTCAGCGCAATCATGGGCACATCGGGGCGCAACTGCTTGATTTGACCAAGGGCGGTGTAGTCGGGCCGGAAATCGTGGCCCCATTGCGAGATGCAGTGGGCCTCGTCGATGGCAAACAGACTTATATTCAGCTCATTCCAACCCGGTAGCTCGAGCAGTAGTCGCTCAGGCGATATGTACAGCAGTTTGATTTTGCCCTCTATGGCTTTTTGGAGGTTGTAGCGGTTGTCGCTTTCGCTCTGGTTTGAGTGGATACAGGCTGCCGGAATGCCGTTTGCCACAAGTCCCTGAGTTTGGTCCTGCATCAGTGCGATAAGTGGCGAAATCACCACCGCGCAACCCGGCATCAACAGCGCCGGAAGCTGGAAACAGAGCGACTTACCCCCACCGGTAGGCATCAGCACCATGGCGTCGCGCCCTTGAAGCAGGGCCGACATTATCTCCCATTGACCCGGCCGAAATGAGTGGTACCCATAGAATCGGCTCAGCAACGAGAGGGCTTGACTTTGGAGTTGTGCGGGGGTGAGGCTCATATTTTTTACGCAAAGATAGGAATATATTTGCGTTGGATGCTACTTTTAACAAACATTAAAGTTGTTCCCATCCCTTTCCTATCTCAAAAATGGCTAACTTTGCAGCGGAAATCTAAAAATCATACTCCTTTGCACCCTTGCATCATGGATTCAGGGGTTTGAGGAGTCATTATGTATCTGAAAATTATAGAATTATGGCTATTACCTATATGACAAAAGAGGGCTACGACCGCAAGATGGAGGAACTGGCCTATCTCGAAAGCGTAAAGCGCCCGGAAGTGACCCGCGCTATCGCTGAAGCCCGCGACAAGGGCGACCTTTCTGAAAACGCCGAGTACGATGCCGCTAAGGAAGCTCAGGGCCTGCTCGAAATGAAGATTGCTCAGCTGAAGGACCTGGTGGCTAATGCCCGTATTATCGACGAGAGCCAGCTCAACACAGATGAGGTGCAGCTCCTGAACCGTGTTAAAATCAAGAACGTCGACACCGACCGCGAAATGGAGTACACTATCGTGGCTGACTCCGAGGCCGACATGAAGGCCAAGAAGATCGCTATCTCGACTCCCATTGCGCGAGGATTGCTCGGACACAAGGTGGGCGATGTGGTGGAAATTACCATACCCGCCGGTAAGGTCAAATTTGAAATTCTCGAAATCGGTCTCTGACAATATTAAAATGGCAAGCATCTTTTCACGCATTGTGGCCGGTGAGATTCCTTCCTACAAGGTTGCCGAGGACAACCGTCACTATGCTTTTCTGGATATAAATCCGCTCAATCCGGGTCATACTCTGGTCATTCCCAAAAAGGAAGTCGATTACATTCTTGACCTTGACGATAACGACTATGCAGCCCTTCAGCTTTTTGCCAAGCGCGTGGCAAAGGCCGTTCAGAAGAGTGTCCCCTGCAAGCGCATTGCATTCGGTGTGATAGGGCTGGAAGTGCCTCATGCACACATTCATGTGGTGCCTATCAACGCCGAGTCGGATTTCGACTTTGCCCGTCCTAAAGCTCAGCTGTCGCCCGAGCAGATGAAAGAAATTGCATCAACCATCGCATCAAATTTCGAATAATGAAAGTTAAATATATAGTTTACGCTGCCGCCCTGGCGATGATGGCCTCCTGCAGCGGTCCTAAGGGTTGGACAGTTGAGGGTAATCTGACCGGTGTCGAAAAGGGTCGGAAGATTGCCGTTGAGGCTCTCAATAATGGAAATTGGTATGCCATCGACTCGGTGGCTGTGGGTGCCGATGGCAAGTTCAAGTACACCTCCGATGCACCGGCTGCTCGCCCCGAAGTGTTCCGGCTCAACCTCCCCGGTGGTGCGCTCTGTTTCCCCGTTGACTCCACCGATGTTGTCACCGTTAAACCCGGTGCGAACGGCTACACTCTCTCCGGCACATATCTGGCCACAATGGTGAGCCGTGTGGACAGCGTAATGGCAGATGCTCATGTGCGCAAACTCGCTCACGATGACGCTTCTCTACGTCAGGCGCTGGTGGGATACATCATCAATGATACCACCGGACTGGTGGCATATTACACCCTCGGCAAGACAATCGGTAACCGACTTATCTTTGACCCCGCCGAAAGTATGGGCAACCGCGTGTACGGCGCTGCAGCTCAGGTGTTTGCCACTCACCACCCCGGCGACCCCCGCGGCGAGTTGCTCAAAAGCGCATATATGCAGGGCAGGGTAGCTTTAGGAAAGGTTGACCTCTCCAATCTGCCGGAGCGTACCATCGAGGCCAATGAGTCCGGTCTCATCAATGTGGTGCGGTACGACGATAAGGGCGTTAAGCACAGCCTCGCTGATGTGGCCGCTGAAAACAAGGTGGTGCTCCTCAACTTCACCGCTTATGGCATGGATAATTCTCCCGAGCTGAATATTATTCTGAACCAACTCTACACATTATATAAAAATAAGGGTTTTGAAATCTATCAGATTGCTTTCGACCCCGAAGAAGTGGAGTGGAAAACTTCTGCACGAAATCTTCCCTGGATTACCGTGTGGAACTCACTTGCCGATGGCGATGAGGTGCTGGCAAACTACAATGTCGGCGCTATCCCTATGAGCTTCATCATCAGCAACGGCGAGATTGCAAAGCGTGTGCCCAATCCGGCCGACCTCCCCGCTCAGGTGGGTAAATATTTCTGAAAACTAACACCTTAAAAACTATAATCCAATGTCTATTATCAACAAACTCGCACCTATGGTCGTGCTGCTGGCTGTTGGTGCCTGTACAGGTCAATCTGCCGACACTGCTCCCAAAGTGTCGATGACTTGGGAGAATGTCAATCAGCTCGATACTGCTACCCACCGAGCTACTTTCGTTCAGACTCTCACTTTTACCGGCGATTTGCGTACTGTTAAGCGTGTGGCTTTCAATCAGTTCAAACGTGGGTTTGAAATGGTGGACCCCACCGACACTCTCATTGAGCTCCTCCCGGGCTACTATGCTATCGGATCGCCCAAGTTCGCTGACGCTACAGGAAACGATACTATCGTTTTCCAAATCAAGGGCTACGGTACACTCGCTCAGGTTAGCTACGGACCCGACGGTGTTCATACCGTCCTCAACGACGGAACCACCGAGGCTGTGAACCTCATCGTGGGGGATATGCTCGCCAATCCTTCATTCTACAGCGTGCCCGGCTCCGACAAGATGGACTATGCCGACGCTATCTATCGCCGTAACGCCGAACTTTCAGGTGCGGCTGCAGGGGTGTATGATGTGATTCCTTCTTTCAAGAGCGTTAATCTTACCGAGGGTACTTCTAAGGTGGATATGGCTAATATCGACTTTGTGGAAACACAGTTCGAAAACCCCGAGGCTTACGAAATCGTTGTGGCCGACAACAAGATGACTGTAAAGGCCGCCAAGGATATGTTCGCCGCTCTTCGTACCCGTCTGCAGTACAATTTCGGTACCGGAGTCGTTGAGCTTCCCAACGTTGTAATCACCGATGCTCCCGACTTCGGATATCGTGGCGTGATGCTCGACCTGGCTCGTAACAACCAGTCCGTTGAAGAAATTCACAAGATGCTCGATATGATGGCTGCCTACGGTTTCAATGTGTTCCACTTCCACGGAATGGAAGATGAGGCTTGGCGTCTGGAAATTAAAGCTCTACCCGAACTCACCGAGGTTGGCTCTCGCCGTGGTTATACCGATAACTACAACGCCGATTTCCTCCCCCAGACATATCGTGGCGATGGTAACCCCGACAGCAAGACTACCACTGCAAACGGCTACATCACCGAGGACGAATTTATCGCAATCCTTCAGCATGCCGACTCGCTCAACATCACTGTCCTCACCGAGGTTGAAGCTCCCGGCCATGCCCGTGCTGCCCGCTATGCCATGGCTAAGCGTGCCGAACACGGCGACTCTTCATACATCCTTCACGAACAGGCCGATACTTCATTCTACCGTTCCGCTCAGGATTACCACGACAATATCATGAACCCGGCTCTCGAAGGCCCTTACAAGTTCATGAACACCGTGGGTAAGGAAATCAAGCGTATCTACGAGCGCGCAGGTGTTCCTCTGGTGGCTATCCACATCGGTGGCGACGAAGTGCCCCGTGGTGGTTGGGCCGGTTCTCCCGCTGTGAAAGAGCTCATGGAGCGAGAAGGTCTCAAGAATCAGCGCGAAGTGCATGCTTATTTCGTGCGCAAGGTCGTTGAGGATTATGCTAAGATGGGTATTCCCGTTGCAGGTTGGCAGGACATCGCTCTCGGTAGCACCGAAGATTTCAATAAGGTGGTGCTGCCTCAGATGTACTCAATCAACAGCTGGACCGACCACAAGCTCGCTCAGGATCGTGCCGAAGCGGGTTATCCTGTAATCCTTTCCAACGTGGACCGCTACTACCTCGACATGGCCGATGGTTACGACCCCTACGACCGTGGTCTTACTTGGGGTGGCGTAGTGGATGAATTTACCGCTCTCAACGGTTATCCCTGGGTAATCTGCCCCGTCGACGATAAGTACAAGGCCAACGTGAAAGGTGTTTCCGGTCAGCTCTGGTCTGAAACAATTCGCGATCAGGACGACTTCGAAAGCCGTCTCTTCCCCAAACTCCTCGGTTTGGCAGAACGTGCTTGGAACGCTGATACTACCTACACCGATGCGCAATTCCAGGCAGCTCTGCTCAACGACCTGCCCAAGTTCGACAAGGCCGGTATTACTCATCGCCTCCGTCGTCCCGGTATCATTGTTGAGGATGGTTCCTTCATGGTCAACTCCGTATATCCCGACGGTACGATCTATGTTACCACCGACGGCACTATGCCTTCAACGGCCTCTCAGGTAGCAAAGCCCGGCGAAAAATATCCCGTGGGCGATGCAAAGCAGCTCCGTGCAATCGTAGTGCGCAACAACGCCGCATCCAACCCCTCTGTGCTGAATCTCTAATTTCTTTTCCATAACAACTTGAAGCTGCGTCGAACTCCACGGCGCAGCTTTAATTTTTCTCAGCCAAAAAGTCAAATTGCGCAAATCATACAATAATTCCCCAAAACTCCACCGTAACTTTGCCCCCAAAATAAATATTAATCAGCAAAAAATGTACGGACATCGCTTTGCGATGTAACCAACGCCCACCAAAAATGTACGGACATCGCTTTGCGATGTCTCAAATGCTCCCAAAATCAAAGCATAAAATGAAA
>JAAVGX010000087.1 GCA_014800065.1 Bacteroidales bacterium
ACTGATTTGGACAATGGCAAGGAAGCGGAATTTCATCAGGGTCCTATCGGTCCCATCATGATGGCATCGTGTTCGATTCCCATTGTGTTCAAACCTGTTGAGATTGATGGTGTTTATTATGTTGACGGAGGCGTGCTCCGAAACCATCCTGCATGGATGTTGCGCGACAAGTGCGAGACTCTGATTGGCATAAATGTTAGTCCGCTCAGGCAGGGGGGCAGGTACCGCTCGATATTAGATGTGGCTCTTAGAAGTTATAATCTGATGGCGAAGGCTAATCAGAAGGTTGACATGGACTTATGCGATGTTTCAGTGGCAACTCCCGAGTTGACGAATTTTGCTGTTTTTGACTTAAGCAAGATCAAGGAGGTATTTATCAGCGGTTATGTTCATACCCGAAAGGCACTTCAGGAGGCCGGGCTATGGAATCCTAATAAAGAAGAGTGATGAAGGAAAAACCAATCATTTATCAGCTGCTTCCGCGATTGTTCACCAATTACTGCGAGAATCCGGTGCCTAATGGTTCGCTTGAGCAAAACGGAAGTGGCAAGTTAAACGATATAAACGAAAATATTCTATTTTCCATCCGAGATCTTGGTGCTACCCATGTGTGGTACACCGGAGTGATTGAGCATGCACACAATGCTGATTACAGACGATTCGGAATTCGGCGGCACAATCCTCATGTTATAAAAGGAAATGCCGGGAGTCCGTATGCCATAACGGATTATTACGACATAAATCCCGACTTGGCTGTGAGTGTTCCGCATAGAATGAAGGAGTTTGAAGCCTTGGTGGATCGCACTCATAAATGCGGCTTGAAGGTTATCATAGATTTTGTACCCAATCATGTGGGGCGTGAGTATTTTTCAGATGTGAAGCCCAAAGGGATTGATGATTTGGGTGCACACGATAACTCCGAGATGTTCTTTGCGCCCAATAATAATTTTTATTATATTACACGTCAGCAGTTTGCTCCTTCGTTCGATTTAGGTTCGGGTGATGAAGCGTATGTTGAGTTCCCGGCCAAGGCATCGGGCAATGATTGCTTTAACGCTTTTCCCGGTGTGAACGATTGGTATGAAACGGTAAAGCTCAATTATGGAATTGATTATGGTGATCATAGCCGTCATTTCGACCCGATTCCCGACACTTGGTTCAAGATGCTGCATATTCTGCGATTCTGGGCTTCGAAGGGTGTTGACGGTTTCCGGTGCGACATGGCTTTTATGGTGCCTATTGAATTCTGGCATTGGGCTATTCCTCAGGTAAAGCAACATTATCCTGAAATAAAGTTCATTGCAGAAATATACGACGTATCTCTCTACAGACCATTTCTGGACTATGGATGCTTTGACTATCTATATGACAAAGTAAATCTGTATGATACCCTTCGTGCCATTGAGACCAATCAGCACTCGGCGGCTCGCCTGACCGGGAGTTGGCAGACAGTCGACGGAATTGGCGACAAAATGCTCAATTTCCTTGAGAATCATGACGAACAGCGATTTGCATCGGAGTTCTATGCCGGTGATGCTCATAAAGTTGTACCTTCGCTTGTGGTGAGCACTATGCTCAACACCGGGCCCATGATGATATATTTCGGTCAGGAACTTGGAGAACAGGGTAGTGATTCCGAAGGATACAGCGGATATGACGGTCGCACGACAATCTTTGACTACTGGAGCCTGCGGTCTGTAAGAGCTTGGCTCAATGAGGGTAGGGCAGATGGTCGTCTTGACGCCGACACTGCACGGCTTCGCGAAACCTATCGCAAAATTTTGCGTATGGCCAACTCCGAAGCAGCTATTCGTGAGGGCAAGTTCTACGATTTGATGTATGTGAATCTACAGAATCCCGAGCTGAACCCTCACCGTCAGTTTGTGTTCCTGCGCAGTGCCAAGGATGCATTGCTGGTTATCCTTGTGAACTTTGATGACCACGATTGTCAAGCGGGTGTTAATATTCCCGAAGATGCGTTTGCATACACCGGATTTTCCGAAGGTGAATATATGAATGCCCGAGAACTGCTTACCGGCAAACGTGAAACAAAAACAATTTCCTCCTCCGAACCCTTCCGGGCGCATATTCCAGCCCACGGAGCGGCAATTTGGAAACTATTACGAAAAAACTATCAAACCAAAAAATAATGGACGCTTTTCTTCCCCCAGTAAAGATTTTCTCCGGCTCAGCTTCTCAGTACATGGCCGAAGAAATATGCAAAGAATTAGGATTGGAGCTCGGTAAGATGAAGATCGAGCATTTTGCGGATGGTGAGTTCGAAGTTTGCTTCGATGAATCCGTTCGTGGTTGCGAGGTGTACCTGGTTCAATCCACCTTCCCTAACAGCGATAACTTGATGGAGCTTCTTCTGATGATTGATGCAGCCAAACGTGCATCCGCCAAGAGCGTCATCGCCGTGATGCCTTACTTCGGTTGGGCTCGTCAGGACCGCAAGGATAAGCCCAGAGTTTCCATCGCCGCCAAACTGGTGTCGGATATGCTGGTAACCGCCGGAGCTGACCGTGTGATCACCATGGATCTTCACGCCGATCAGATTCAGGGCTTCTTCAACATTCCTGTTGACCACCTCTATGCTTCTTCAGTGTTCATCCCCTACATCCAGAGCCTTGGTCTCGAGGATTTAGTGATTGCTACTCCCGACGTTGGAGGTGCAAAGCGAGCCAACAGCTACGCCAAATACCTTGATGTACCCCTGGTGCTGTGCCACAAGCAACGAGCAAAAGCGAATGTAGTGGCTAACATGACCGTTATCGGCGACGTGAAGGATAAGAATGTGATCCTTGTGGATGATATGGTGGACACCGCCGGTACCATTACCAAGGCTGCTAATCTGATGATGGAAAACGGAGCAAAATCGGTACGCGCGCTGGCTTCGCATGCCATTATGAGCGACCCCGCCACCGAACGTGTTGATGATTCAGCACTCTGCGAAATGATTTTCACCAACTCCATACCCTATCGTAAGGACTGCAAGAAATGCACCATCATCAGTGTAGCCCGCTTGTTTGCCGATACGATTCGCCGTGTTCATTCCAACCAGTCTATTTCATCCCAGTATTTGATTAAATGAAAATAGTCTGTCTGGACGCTTACTCACTCTATCCGGCCACCGATGCCCGATGGAGTGAGTTTGCACAATATGGCGATATCGAGGTTTACGACCGCACCGGAAAGGATGAGATTGTGGAACGTGCTCATGATGCGGATGTTGTGCTTACCAACAAGGTGCCTCTGGATGTTGCCACGTTAGAGCGTTTGCCAAATCTAAAATTTATCTGCGTACTGGCCACGGGCTATAATATAATTGATATTGCTGCCGCTGCCCAACGCGGCATTCCGGTGAGCAATATACCTTCATACAGTACTGCATCAGTGGCTCAGCATGCTATTGCACTTCTGTTGGCCATCACCAACAGGGTAGAGGAGTATGCGGTGGCTAATCGGGATGGCCAATGGCAAGCTTGCGAAGATTTCACCTTCCGTCGCCACAGTCTGACCGAATTAAGCGGCAAGAAATTCGGCGTGGTTGGCTTCGGTCACACCGGTCAGGCTACGGCAGCGATTGCTGCAGCTTTAGGAATGGAGAATCTGGTGTACACATCCAAGAGTCAGGATCAACTTCCTGCCGGCTATCGTAAGGTAACCCTTGATGAGCTTTTCAAAGAAGCAGATGTGGTGAGTCTGCATTGTCCGCTGACCGACACGACTCGTGGACTTGTGGACGCAGAGCGGTTGAAGCAGATGAAGCGCTCGGCAATCCTTATCAACACCTCTCGTGGCCCTGTTATCAATGAGAAGGATTTAGTGAAAGCCTTGAAAGAAGGGGAAATTGCCGCGGCCGGACTTGATGTGCTTTCCAAGGAACCTCCGGAGAAGGATAACGAACTATTCACCCTCGCTAATTGCTATATCACGCCCCACATAGCCTGGGCATCGGAAGAGGCCAAGGCGCGACTGTTTTCAATAGCAGTGAATAATGTGGCCAACTACGTGGCTAATCATCCGAGTAATGTAGTGAATTGATCTTCGTCGAAATCCATCATAACGACCCTGCCTTCCCGCAGGGTCGTTTTCATATCAATTATGCGCTGGTTGGAGGATCCTCGGAATCGAAGGTCGGTGTTGCGCAGCTTGCTGATAAACGGACCCTCCACAAGTACGTCGACATATTCCAAAAATCGGCGTTGTTCTTCGGAGCCGAAGCTGAGAAGATTTTCGATGGTGAATCCGGTGTAGCACCACAAGTTGATACCGCGGTCTTTAAGCGCCTTCACAAGCGGCAAGAGCTGAGGGGTGGAGTAGAGTGGGTCTCCTCCTGAGAGCGTGACAGGAAAGGCGTTAAAATCGACTATTTTCAATATCTCATCTACGTTCATGGGAATTCCAGCATCGAAGGCCCATGATTGAGGATTGTGGCAACCGGGGCACTTGTGTTCACATCCGGCCACATATATAGAAGTACGCAACCCCGGTCCGTCGACCGAGGTTCCTTCAACAATTCGCAGAACGTTGATTTTATTCATGTACCACACGATCGTTAAGTTCGGCCAGCTTGGCGCTGTTCCAACGGTCTGTAGTGCCGACCAGATAACCGGTGATGCGCTGAAGACGGTCGATGTTGTGTGAGTGGCATTTGGGGCAACTTTCCAGGTTATCGGTAGCGTCTTCGTAACCACAATCCATGCAGCGGTTGCGGTTGTGATTGACGGATCCGTAACCGATATTGTATTTGTCGATCAGATCTACTATGGCAGAAATAGCCTCCGGATTATGAGTTGCATCTCCGTCGATTTCCACATAGAAAATATGTCCGCCGCGGGTTAGGTCATGGTATGGCGCCTCAACCTGTGCCTTGTGCTGAGGAGAACACTTGTAGTATACGGGCACATGATTGGAGTTGGTGTAGTAAATCTTATCCGTGATTCCGGGGATAACACCATATTTCTTACGGTCGCGAGCGGTGAACTTACCCGATAAGCCTTCGGCGGGAGTGGCAAGCACTGAGAAATTGTGGCTGTATGCATCCGAGAACTCGTTGACACGGTCGCGCATATGGGTAATAATTTTCAGTCCGAGTTCCTGAGCCTCCTCGCTCTCGCCATGATGTTTGCCGATAAGAGCCACCAAGCATTCTGCCAAGCCGATAAAACCTATACCCAGAGTACCCTGATTGATTACGGGTTCAATGGATTCGCCGGGTTTAAGCTTATCGCCACCAATCCAGAGTTTGGACATCAGCAATGGGAATTGCTTTGCGAGTGCTGTTTTCTGGAAATTGAATCGGTCGTTTAGCTGACGTGCGGTGACATCGAGGATATTGTCGAGTTTACGGAAAAACTCGGCTACGCGTTCCTCTTGAGTGAGGATGTCACGGCATTCAAGAGCCAGACGTACAAGATTCACTGTAGAGAATGAGAGATTGCCGCGTCCAACAGAGGTCTTGTCACCATACCGATTTTCAAAAACGCGTGTGCGACAACCCATTGTAGCAACTTCATTCATGTAGCGTTTAGGGTCGGCAGCGTCCCATTTTTCGTGGCGGTTAAATGTCGCGTCAAGGTTGACAAAGTTGGGGAAGAAACGTCGTGCTGTCACCTTGCACGCAAGGCGATAGAGATCGTAGTTGGGGTCGTCGGGCAGATAGTTTACGCCACGTTTTTTCTTCCAAATCTGAATTGGGAAAATGGCTGTAGCTCCATTACCAACGCCTTCATAGGTAGAGCGGAGTAGTTCTCGGATGATGCAACGCCCTTCGGCAGAAGTGTCCGTGCCATAATTAATAGAGCTGAACACAACCTGATTTCCGCCACGGCTATGGATGGTATTCATATTATGAATAAAAGCCTCCATAGCCTGATGTACTCGGCTTACAGTGCGGTTTATAGTGTGCTGAAGCATACGGTCATCACCTTCCAAACCTTCAAGGTCCTTCTTGAGGTAGTCCTTGAATTCCATATTCTTGAAGTTGGACAGGTCACGTCCGGTCAGTGATTCCAGGTTCTTGACCTCTTCCATATAGGAAGCTCGCACGAATGGAGCGAGGTAGAAATCGAAGGCCGGAATTGCCTGCCCTCCGTGCATTTCATTCTGAGCCGTTTCCAGACTGATGCAGGCTATAGTGCTGGCAGTTTCGATACGTTTGGCGGGACGTGACTCACCATGTCCGGCAATGAATCCCTCCTGCAGGATATGGTTCAAGGGATGCTGAACGCAGGTAAGACTCTTGGTAGGGTAGTAGTCTTTGTCGTGAATATGAAGGTAGTTGTGGCGAATAGCCTCCTTAGCCTCTTCGGTGAGCAGGTAATCGTCCACGAAGGGTTTGGTGGTTTCACTGGCGAACTTCATCATCATACCTGCGGGAGAGTCGGTATTCATATTAGCGTTTTCGCGAGTGATATCGTTGTTTTTTGCCTCAATAATTTCAAGGAACACTTCTCGTGTCTTGGCCTTACGGGCAACGCTGCG
The DNA here is from genome assembly GCA_014800065.1 of Bacteroidales bacterium. The sequence continues at coordinate 6,490 of JAAVGX010000087.1, forward strand.
TTGATTACGGTAGGCGATATATTTACGAGCCACCTCCTTGCGGGGACTTGCCATTAGTTCAACCTCCACCATATCTTGAATGTCTTCCACCGACATCCGTTCCTTGCCATATGCGCTAATGCGGTCCACGATTTTTTGGATAAGAGCTTCATCTTCTCCCTTTTCGGTGGTAAGCATAGCCTTACGGATTGCCGCTTTGACCTTCTCTTCGTTATATCCGGACACACGTCCGTCGCGTTTTACTACAACTTGTATCATGGTGAATGTGATTACTGATTTTTCGACTGCAAAACTAAGAAAATTTATTCAGAAATCTGCAATAAAAATCATTAAAAATATCTACATGTTTTCAAAATGGAAAACTTTTAGCGCCTCTGAAAATTTTAATTCGCTGGTTAGTAGGTATGTAGGCGATAGAAACGGAAAACTCCTTCGGGAAATATCTAAATTCAAATTTCATTTATGGTGTTTTTGTGTGTTAAAAGCTCATTTTATATTTTCCAATAGGATAACCATAGAAATAGGGTATATATACCTATTTATAAAGGCGTTGATACGCCTCTAAAACCGGAGGGATTCAGTCAAGATCCTTCCTGTCTTGAATATTTTACCAAAATGTCAATGTACTCTTTGCCGCAGTGTTCCCCGAGCCTCTGCTCACGGGGCTTAGACTTGCTTTTTGAGGATTTGCTCTTCTTGTATAGTCCGAGCTGAAGCTCGGGGCCAAAGACAAAGTACCGCTTGCGCGGTGTTGCTTTTGTGCCGGGTGGTTTGCGCTTTTTGGCGTTGGTGACATCGCTAAGCGATGTCCGTACAATTATTTAGCTGATTATTAGCGCGTTTGGGGCTAATTTGAGCTATTAGTTATCCTTTTGCTTGTCTTGTTCTTAGGGCGGTTGCGGCTACCGCTATTTTCGTCGAGTTGGAGGCGGTGGGAGTTGCTGGTCAAAAGGACGCTCGGAACGAGC
>JAAVGX010000088.1 GCA_014800065.1 Bacteroidales bacterium
GACTTCTGTGGGTTCGTTGTTACTGCTCGCCTTTTGGCTCGCCCCACAGATATCCCCGATTAAGAACATAATCTTTCCGCCTTATACTCCCTTGATTTACTCTCATCAGTCCGGATAGCTATCGGGCTTTGGTTTGTTTGGCAACCTTACCCCTGATTTTGAGCCTTTTATCAAGTTTCTGTGCGTGGAGTCAGACGTTTGCCTCGGGCTTCCTTCAGATTCGGAGTCACCTCCGACACCCTTGCCGTTGGCTATGCGCTTCCCGCTATCGAGGCGCGCTCGGGACTTGCACCCGTTAGACTATGCCCATGTCGGGCGAACCATAAAAAAGCCTCAGCTTGTGAAAGTTGGGGCTTTTGCTGTTTTTTGGGGGGGAGTAGTTCTGCAACACCCTCCGTACATTCTTTTTGCTGGTTTTCAGGGGGGTAAAAAAGGACTATAGGACTATAGGACAATAGGACAAAAAGGCAAAAGAGGCTATTGTAGGAGTTTGGCCTTTTCGGCAAATTCGAGCTATTCTGATTGGGTCATGAATTTTTTGATACTATCGTATTGGTTGTATATATTCGGAATGCAATATCTATAGGCTCGTGACTCACCTCGCCCGCTTTCGATATCTTTGATGACAGTTTTACAATCCCCTGAGATCGTTTTGTCCACACAGTCGGTTGCGAATACTTCTTTGATTTCCGGAATCAATTCTTTCGCATCGAAGTCCATAAGATTACCCATTGTGAAACCGGCGAATGTGCCATCGCAAGCTTTTTGTACGGGGAGGTTTGAGATCATATTCTTTAGAAGGCGTCGGAATACCTCGATAATTTCGGCGCGCCTTTCAGGCTGATTGAATATTATCATTGTTAAAGCATCTACAGCCATTGAACGTAGATACGAGTTCAATCCGGGTTGGTTCAGATATTCTTCGATTGCGGGGATATTGTCTTTGCCACATGCATAAAGAGCCGAAGGAAGAATGCCGGGAGAGCTGCACAGGCAGTTCAAATTTCCAATTTTAATCTTCTGTGTCATAATATTCCATCATATCAGGCATATTCCGGAATCCCACGGATTTATATACCGGTTTTCCTTCGGCAGTGGTTTCCAGATATATTTTCCCACACCCACGTTTCTTTGCTTCATCGACCAACCATGAGACTATCTTATGGGCAATTCCGTGTTTACGGTACGCTTCACGAACATATATGTTCATGAGATAAGCGCATTTGCCTGAAGGGTTATCCGGCGAGGGTAGTTCTTCGGTAAGACATATTGCGCCGCACCCGCAGTCATCACGGTCGTAAGCGGAAGTGACGGCAATGTGTGTGCCGTCGGCAATATGCTCCAAGTAATAAAGGCGGTTTGCAGCAAGCAATGATGGTTCTGCTTCAACTCCGAAGACGTTGCTGATTACCTCGTTTCGCCAATTCATCAAGGTGTCAATATCCTTAATCTGTTTTATTTCAATCATCCTTTTTAGAGTGTGTTTACTTTTAGATTGTGTTGATGAAACGTCCGGTTACACTTTTGGGATTGGATGCTACCTCGGCGGGAGTTCCCTGAGCTACTACCATGCCACCTTCGTTTCCTCCACCCGGCCCCATATCAATGATGTAATCAGCATTACGAATGACATCGAGGTCGTGCTCGATAACAATAACAGTAGCACCAAGGTCCAATAATTTCCGGAATACCTCAATAAGTTTCAATACATCAAGAGGATGGAGACCGATTGTGGGTTCGTCGAATACAAACACTGTATCGTTCTGCTCGCGTCCCATTTCAGTTGCGAGTTTCAAACGTTGTGCCTCGCCCCCGGAGAGACTTGGGGTTGCCTCACCGAGCGTGAGGTAGCCCAGTCCAAGGTTGTGAAGTGTAGTCAGACGGGATGCGACGTTCTTGTGAGCGGAACATTCCTCCATGGCCACCTCCACATCGTCATCCATAAGTTCGGGAAGAGACAGCTCATGTCCTGAAGAACCGGGAATCCTGACCGTCCATGCTTTTTTACTGTAGCGAGAGCCCTTACACTCCGGACACGGAATGTCAACGTCAGGGAGAAATTGCACGTCAAGACTCACAGTGCCTGTTCCGTCACAAACGGGACATCTGAGGCTACCTGTATTGTATGAGAAATCGCCGGCTTTAAGAGCGTGCACCTTGGCATCGGCCGAGCGTCCGAAAATCTTGCGCAATTCATCATGGATATTGGCATATGTTGCGACTGTAGACCTTACATTGGCTCCGATTGGAGTCGAATCAATGAGTTTTACATGCTTTATATCCGGAGCTTTGACTGATATCACGTGTTGAGGCAATGTTTTGCCATCTATGGCAGCCTGTAGAGCGGGCACCAGGCTTTCAAGTACCATAGTTGTCTTGCCCGAACCGGATACACCAGTGACAACCGTAAGTCGACCTTTAGGAATCCTGATTTCAAGGGGTTTTACCGTGTGAATTGACGAAGTTGCCATTTCGATGCTACCCTTTTCGAATATTTCCGCATCCGCAATCTGAGGTCTTACCCTTCGTTCACCTTCACCCGAAAGAAATTCACCGATGCGAGAATCAGGATTGTGCTCGATTTGTTTTATTGTGCCTTCAGCGACTACTCGTCCGCCATTCGCACCGGCACCCGGGCCCATTTCTATCATCCAGTCGGCATCACGGAGGATTTGCGTATCATGATCGACGAGCACTATGGAGTTGCCGTCCGCTATCAAATCGTGCATTACACCTTTCAAACCATTAATATTTGCCGGATGAAGCCCTATGGACGGTTCGTCGAGCACATATAGGATTCCGGTTGTGCGGTTACGGACTACTCTTGCAAGCTGCATACGCTGACGCTCGCCAGTTGACAGAGTGGAAGAAGCACGGTCGAGGCTCAGATAGCTAAGGCCGAGATCGACAAGTCTGCGCGCGGTGAGTAGAAATGATTCGCCGATGTTTAGGCCCATCTGTCTCATCTCCTCAGGAAGAGTGTCAGGCACTGCTTTGACCCATTCAATAGCGTCGGCCAATGTTTTGGATGTGGCTTGGTCCAGTCCAATTCCTGCGATTCGGGGAGCGCGCGCCGCCTCAGAAAGGCGTGTTCCGTGACAACATGGACAGACCTCACTTTTCAAAAACTTCTCCACGCGCTTCATTCCCTTCTCATCAGTCACTTTGGCGAGAGCGTTTTCCACCGTATAAACCGCATTATAATATGTGAAATCAAGTTCACCTGCAGCTTGGCTCTTTTTTGCTTTATAGAGAATCGTTTTCTTCTCGGGCGGCCCATTGAACACTATGTCCCTCTCCTTTTCAGTGAGTTGATTGAATGGAACATCGGTCCTGACGCCCATCGCCCGGCACACATCGGTCATCAAGGACCACATTAGACTATTCCAAGGCGCTACTGCTCCCTCATCGATTGAAATAGATTCGTCGGGCACAAGGGTTGAGCGATCAACAGTCATCACTACCCCGGTACCACCACATTTCTCGCAAGCTCCTGTGCTGTTGAAAGCCAGATTCTCTGCTCCGGGTCCATAAAAATGCGTGCCACAGTTTTGGCACACAAGTTCCTTTTCGGCCGCTACGTCAAGCGATGGTGCGTGATAGTGACCACAATTAGGACAACGGTGGCTTGCCAGACGAGAGAACATCAGACGCAGACTGTTGAGAAGCTCGGTGCCCGTTCCAAAAGTACTTCTGACACCGGGTACTCCGGGACGTTGATGCAAAGCAACGGCAGCCGGTACATGCAATATTTCCTCCACGTCAGCCCTTGCCGACTGTGAGATTCTTCTTCTGGTGTAGGTGGAAAGTGCTTCAAGGTATCGCCTTGAACCTTCGGCATAAAGTACTCCCAAGGCAAGCGAGGACTTGCCGGAGCCGGACACGCCGGCAATACCCACAATCTTTCCGAGAGGAATATCGACATTGATATTCTTCAGATTGTGCACCTTGGCACCGCGTATTATAATCTTATCATTCTCCATTTTCTCCATTTAGATATATTAGAGGTCGCCAATCTTCATTACGACCGGTAGAGCCTCGACATCTACATTTCCGCGTCGAGTGAGCGGTATTGATTTGACTTTCACGAAAATCTCCGGCACCATGAAGTTGGTGAGCCGGTCGCTGAGAAACTTACGAATCTCTTTAAGGGTTGCACCCTCCTTGGGTATGATATAGGCAGTGAGATAGTGAAGCCCGTTTTCATCGAGGAATGCTCTGACCACACCGCGTTCTACCTCCGGGCAGGTATTCAATACATTTTCCACCTCTTCAGGCTCAACGCGCTTGCCGAGAATCATCACCTGATTGTCGCGACGGTTGAGGAAGGCAATGTTACCGTCAGGGAGTTCGTAACCGAGGTCGCCGCTGCGGTACATCCGTGTTCCATCGGGTAGAGTTACGAAATTGCGTTGTTCGGGTGCGTGGTTGATATAGCCTCGGCTTACACCTTCTCCAAAGATACATATCTCTCCGACAGTACCCTTTGGAACTTCTTTTAGATCTTGGTCCAGAATTTTCACCTCTACCCCTTTTACGGCTTTTCCGACGGGGAAAGTGCCATCCTCAAGTGGTTCGGCATTATCCACACGATAATAGTTGGAGCAGACGGTTGTTTCGCTCGGGCCGTAGGTATTATAGATTTTGATACCAAGATCTTTCAAGCGGGTTATATAGCTTGCACGAATCACGTCGCCTCCGCTGATTATGAGCTTAATTGATTTGGGAATATAATCGAGCTTATTCATTTCAGCAAGCAGATACGGGAATCCGTCGATGATGGTGACACCGTGCCGCTCGGCAAACTTAAGTAATCCGGAGAGTGTGCCGTTATGAATTGCGTGGGAAGGAATGCACAAAGCCGCGCCATTAAGGAGGGTTGTGTAAACTTCCTCTACAAAGATATCGAAGGAGCAGACAGAATACTGGAGCATCACATCGCCGGGTCCTGTTCTGAATTCAGCCTCGAAGGCTTCGCAGTAATTCACGACTGAATGATTTTCGACGCTGACTCCTTTCGGCTTGCCGGATGTTCCTGAAGTGTAAAGGACATATGCGAGTCCGTCCGGCTCACTGCGGTCTACCATTTCTTTGGCGGTCGGTTTGAGATGCTTGCAGAAATTGTCGTTTATCACAAATTCAACCCCGGCCGTTTGCATCATATAATCAATGCGTTCTTGAGGGAGCGAAGGTTCTGCCGGCACATAAAAAGCCCCGCTTTTAAGCACGGCGAGCATAGCTGCAATCTGTTCGGCGCCATGATGCATGACTATACCGACCGATATAGGCTGTCGGTCATAGAACTTTGACGCTATGGCATTGACCATCTTATCCAGCTCTGAGAATGTCAGTGTGCGGTCATCCTCGATAATAGCAATATTTTCAGGATACCTATCCACTATTTCTTTGAAAAAAGAATAAATTGTTCTTTTCATTTTAACCATTAATTTATACACTTATAATGCCTTACATCTTATGGTTGTTCATAGCCAAGCCAAACAGTCCGCAAATATACTGAATTTGTAGGGATTTGCGCCATCGTTTTTCGTGATTTAGTTATTCGATATGGAAAGTGATATAGTGAGATAATGAAGTAGTATTCTGATAGACTTTGATTGTAA
>JAAVGX010000089.1 GCA_014800065.1 Bacteroidales bacterium
CGACATAGGTCGGGGACGTAGCGGAAGCGCTGCTTGGGGGCTTGCCGGATGCGTGCTTTCATAGTTAGTTCGAGCTGAAGCTCGGGGCCAAAGACAAAGTGCCGCTTGCGCGGCGTTGCTATTGCGTCGGTTGGGCGTTGGTGACATCGCAAAGCGATGTCCGTACATTTTGCTGATTAATAATTATTTTGGGGGCAAAGTTACGGTGGGGTTTTGGGGAATTATTGTATGATTTGCGCAGTTTGCCTTTTCTCACACTGCGGCCAAGAGTCCATTGACATTTTGGCTTTAATAACCTTCACCGGGTACCAGCAACGCCAGCGACATATCATCCTTGCTCGACGTAGCGCTGTAATGTCGTAGAACACCCGGTAATTGGTCCTTTAACGCACCGAATCCCTCCATTCGAAGAGTTCGTAGCACCTGATTATAGAAGTTGTATAGCAGAGCTCCCGAACCAAAAGTACCGTCAACGCCATCCGAACAAAGCATCACCGCCTTGGGGCGCTTAACCCCCGATACATAACGGAAACTGCGACCCGCATCTTCGCCGCATAGCGAAGTGGTTAGATTGAGGATACAACGGTCATCACTCGGGATGGGCTGACGCCATTTGTTGCGGTGATTCAGAATACAACAACGACCGTCTCCAATCTGGAGTGCAAACCAATAGGTGTCGGTGAGTGCGTAAGCTATTAGGGTACAGCCGTAGGTGGAAATTTCACCTTCACCGTCAGCGCCAACCCACATAGTCCAGTTCGCAACGATAGAACGGCACAACTGCTCGATTTGCTTTTCGCCAGGACGTACGGTTGTGTTTGAGCAAAAACACTTTAGCATCTGAAGCGTAACTTCCACGGCCAGACGCGCACCCGTAGCACTGTTGGGATAGGCTGAACCGCCGTGGCCGTCCGAAACGACCACAGCGCTCATCCGCCCGTCAGGCGATCGATAGCAACCCGAGGCATCCTGACATTCTCGCCCCGTGGCAACGTGCGAGGCTCCTTGAACAGAGATATTCAGCAACTTCATCGCACTATTCGAAATCATCAAAGTCAAGAGCATCAAGCAATGCTTCATCACCCACTGCCAATCCGTCGATATCCTGCGCTTCGGATGCAATGATATTCGCCGTCTGCTGTGCTTTCGTTACCGGTGCGGAAATGGCTGCCCCCGATGCTCCTCCGGAAACTCCGATCGAAGCGCTTGAGCTGCTGATCATCGACGAGGTAACTACCGCCACCTTTATGATGGTTTTAAGTGCATCGATATTGCCCACGCGAATGACTAACTCGGAATTTCCCGTGAAAAGAGCCAGCACGGAAGTATCGGCATCATTGCCGATGGCAATGGCGATTCGGGTGGAATGGCGGAACCACTGGTTCTGCTCCAGATTGGTCAAGGCTGTCCGAAAATCGTCCGTCGGTGCACCGTCGCTCAGAATTATTATCACCGGTGCATAAGATCCGGCGCTGTTGTTCAGAAATCCCGTTTTATGGGAAAGCTTGGAGTTGAGCTCATTGCAGGCCGCTCCCATTGCCGTGAAGCCATTTGCGCTTTGGTCGGTCCAGCTGTAATGGCTCGCTTCAATCGGACCCGCGGTAAGCCACTGCGTAGTGCTGCTGAATGTCATCGCGGCGATTTTGATTTCTGCATCCGGATTGTTGCTGCTGATGTCGTCTACAATAGGGATCACATTGCGGATTGCATCGTTCACAGCGGCTATTTTTTCACCGCTCATGCTCGAGGAGGTGTCGATCAGGAAGAAGAGGTTCAGGACACGGCGGGCGGCCGGTGCCAATTCATAGTCAGTAAGTGCCATAATATAAAGGTTTTATTTGTTTTGGTTTTTTATGAATGTTAATCTTGTTTGGGTTTTACTGTAAGCGTCAGTGGCAGATTATCCGCCATCATCGTGATACGGAGATTTTCCTTCGCAGGGCAGAATCCTCGAGGCTCCACAGACACTGTGCGTCCCGTCGGTGTGGTGATGTTCCACGGCGTTTCCGATAGATTCTGAATCAGCAGCACAGTGGGCTCGGACGGTTTGGCTATGATTCGACCGGCCAATTCACCACCCGCTCCCGGACGAATCTTTATACCGGGAAGCACCGGTATCGATCTATTTCCCGTTGAGAGGAAAAGATTGGCACTCAGCACCTTGCCGCATTGTGCATTAAAACATCTGCAAACCCCGTCGGCGAATATCTCGTCGCCACACTCCGGACACCGCCTTCGGTGAATCCTATCACGGCAACATCGATGGTGTGGCGTGGTTTCACCTTATAGACGAAGGTGTGCGGGCTATATACCACCAAGCCTTCAGCTCCGCCGCCGATTACCTGGCGGTCGAACACTTCGCGGACTTCGGAGATGGTAGCGCAATGAAATCCGCGAACGGGGCGTACCAAAGTACCGCCTTTACATAGAGCTTCCAGCAAATCCATCTTATCTTCCACCGGCAGGGTGGAGGTATCGTTGCCGGATAGTTCGCGCAGGTCGAAAGGAGCCAGTCGGAGTGTTGAATGGAGCGACGGATCGGCCAGAGCTGTGGCGACGTCGCACACGCGTTCACGACGGTTTGTGCCGAGGTTCGTGTAGAGCTCCGCTCCCAGCAGGGCCGATTCCACTCCTTGAGCCCGGAGCATATCAGCAAGCTCTTGCAGGCAGGGCAGGGTAGGGCTGAGTGGCTTTCCGTGACTGCCGCACGATTCAATCTCGCCGTCGTGATAGCGAACCAACTGCATCACACCGTCCAGCTTGATAGTGACGTAGAAATCACTGCCGCCTAATTTTTCTTCGAGCTTGAGACCGTCCAAAAGAATGAATTTGCCGGCAACGGTGCGTTTGTACTCTGTGGCCTGAGCGGAAAGGGATTGTGTTTTCATAGCGATTTGAGTTCAATGTTGGTCAGATGAAGGAGGAGGCAATATTTGTCGGTACCGTCCACCCGACCCTCCAGGAATGCGCGGTAGGGAGTCCCTCCGGCGCTCATCACTATCGAGCCCATCCCCTTGGCACCTGAGCCAAGCAGGAGCAGCGAGTCCGATTTGGCAAGCTCCAGGGCAATGTCGTATAGGAAATCGAAAGTCAAGCCGTTGATGTGGCACACCTGATATGTGCGCGAGAAGGCAAACATTCGCACAGCCTTCGACTTTGGCACCAATTTGCCGGTCCAGCGAAGCGGACGTTCCACGTTGATATTGGCTTCGGTGGTTCGGAAGGGGCGCACCTCCTTTTCAATTCCATCGGGGGTGAAGAACACGCGGCTGCGGTTTACCCGTCGAGCCACCTTGAAGCCGGAGTCCAGAAAAACCTTCTTGGTGCGGAAGAGGTACATCCCCTCACGTTCGGAATCAACCTCCACGTCGTTGTGGATGATCTGATCGGTCAAATCGGCCCCATGGCTGTTCAGCAGGTTCTCCAGGGTGGTAGCGGGAGTGAATTTGAGCAGACGCACATTTTGGAGCTCAAGACCGTCGGGGTGAACCATGGCCACTGCGCTCCGGCAGCCCTTCACATCCAGGGCTACCTGAGCATTGCGGCTGCGAGCATTGGAAAGATTGATTGCTCTCATTTTGCTGTGTGTTTACATAGATTAGAAATTTGCATCATATCACATCATGGAGAAATCGAGTTCGTCCTCCATCATTTCCTCGCCTTCGGCTTCTTCGATTGCTCCGACCTCTTCCAAGGTCAGGAACTCGTAGTGCATCAGCGTTCCTGTAATCATGAACAGGCCCGAGTCGTTGGCAAGAAGAAAAGCCTCGGAGGCCTCAAAACCGCCACGGTAGCTGAAGGGGAAATTGTAGATGCGGTTGCCGATCAGGGAGGTCAACATCGATGCTTCATCGCCCGTGAGCTGATAGATTGCGTTGATGGTAAGATTTAACAAATCCTCCGCTGTACATTCCCGGTCAAGGACAATTTCGCCTTCGAACGATGAAGGAATCCGCACGGGTGTAACTCCATCCACCGGGGCAGGAACCAGAACTGCACGTTCTACCCACCGACCTTCGGCGTCGGTGATGCCGATTTTGGTTGCGCCGGGGCAGATGATGTTGGTACCATCGCCATTGATGGCGGCCTGCAGGCAGGTATCGCCGTTGTCGGTGAGTGCGCGGAGCTCGTTGTGTCCATAGAGCCGGGAGCGGTCCACTTTCCTGGGGCAGAGCGAGCAGCTAAGGCCGCCGAGTGTAAATGTAAGATTTGAGGCCATTGAGGTGAGTGGTTTTGAATTACGATGCAAAGGTACAACCTGTTTCAAAATCGCTTGAAATACTTGCTGTCGGAAAAACCCGACAATATTTTCGCGCCACAGAAAAAAGTAAAAGTATGCTCAATAACATATAGGCTGAGTTTGGTGAGCCAAATAATTTATGCTAATTTTGACCCGGCTCGACAGAACCAATCATAGAACACTTAAATTTACTACCATGATTATCGGTATACCTAAAGAAATTAAAAACAACGAAAACCGCGTCGGAATGACCCCCGCGGGCGTTCACGAACTCGTGCACCACGGTCACACCGTCTACGTACAGCACACAGCAGGCGAAGGCAGCGGATTCTCCGACGAAGAATATATCAAGGCAGGCGCAAAGATTCTTCCGACTATCGAAGAAACCTACGCCACGGCCGAAATGATTATAAAGGTAAAAGAACCCATCGAGCCTGAATATAAACTCGTGAAGAAGGGCCAGTTGCTGTTCACCTACTTCCACTTTGCCTCCGACCGCGAGCTCACGATGGCTATGCTCGAAAGCGGTGCAACCTGTATTGCCTACGAAACAGTAGTAGGTCCTCAGGGTGGTCTGCCTCTGCTTATCCCTATGAGTGAAGTTGCCGGCAGAATGTCTATCCAGGAAGGTGCTCGTTTCCTCGAAAAGCCTCAGGGAGGCTGCGGCAAGCTTCTGGGCGGTGTGCCGGGAGTTAAGCCCGCAAAAGTGCTCGTTGTAGGTGCCGGTGTAGTAGGACGCAATGCTGCACTGATGGCTGCCGGACTTGGTGCCGACGTAACCATCACCGACATCTCGCTGCCAACCCTCCGCCACGTTGCTGACGTGATGCCTAAGAACGTGAAGACACTCTATAGCTCACGTCATAACATCGAGGCAGAACTTCCCACCACCGACCTCGTAATCGGATCTGTGCTGATTCCCGGTGCAAAGGCTCCCAAACTTGTCACCGCAGATATGCTGCCGCTGATGCGCAAGGGCTCCGTTATCGTTGACGTTGCCATCGACCAGGGCGGTTGCTGTGAAACATCTCACGCCACAACACACTCTGACCCTGTGTACGAAGTGGATGGCGTGGTGCACTATGCAGTGGCCAACATTCCCGGTGCAGTACCTTACACCTCGACTCTTGCACTGACCAATGCAACCCTTCCCTATGCCATCACTTTGGCAGACAAGGGCTGGAAGGATGCTTGCAAAGCCAATCCCGGTCTCGCTCAGGGTGTAAACATCGTCGACGGCGAAGTAACATTCAAAGCCGTGGCTGAAGCTTGGGATCTGCCTTATACGCCTCTGGCACTCTAAGACACCTTCTTTGGCGAGGGTGGCGTCGCTTGCGATGTCACCCTCGCTTTTTTTTACCATAATGTCAATGTTCTCTTTGCCGCAGTGTTCCCCTGAGCCTCTGCTCGGGCTTAGACAGGCGTTCCCAGGTTCCTCTTCGCTCCACCAGGGGTTAAAGACGATGTCGCCCCTTCGGGGCTCTCTTGTCTTGGCGGGTTTGGCGTTGGTGACATCGCGGAGCGATGTCGCTACATGTTGCCGGCTATTAGCGCGTTGTGGAATTGTGCACCCCTCCGGGGTTGTGGTGGTGGGGAGAGGTTTGTGACCCCGGGTCGCTCCCTTCGGTCGCTTAACCCGGGGTCACAAACAATGTGAAAGACCTCCGGCCTTTGCATTCACGCTTTGGTTCTGCAACACATTCCGTACATTTTTTTCTGATTAATCTTTGGATTTTGGGAATTATTGTATGATTTGCGCAATTTGCCTTTTCTCACGTTTTCTCACGATAATAAAAATTTGGAATGTTGGCGAATATTTATTACATTTGCCTTTGTAAACAAAACCCTATTATTATGGCTAAAGTAAAGGGAGCGGTAACTATAGAGGCCGACCGCTGCAAAGGATGCGATCTCTGCGTGGTGGCATGTCCCACAGATGTTCTAAAGCTCCAACCGAAGGAGGTCAACGACCGCGGATATCACTATGCCTACATGGCCAATCCAGATGATTGTATCGGCTGCGCCGCCTGCGCAACGGTTTGCCCGGATGCCTGCATCGAGGTATATCGCATAAAGCTTTAAGTAAGTATGGAACAAGAAATAAAACTGATGAAAGGCAACGAGGCGATAGCGCACGCTGCCATTCGCTACGGCGCCGACGGATACTTCGGCTACCCCATCACTCCCCAGTCGGAGGTTCTCGAAACTTTGGCCGAATTACGCCCCTGGGAATCCACCGGGATGGTTGTTCTTCAGGCAGAGAGTGAGGTAGCAGCGATAAATATGGTTCTGGGAGGCGCAGCCACCGGCAAAGCTGTAATGACATCGAGTTCCTCCCCGGGAGTGAGCCTCAAGCAGGAGGGGATTTCCTACCTGGCTGCCTCCGAGCTCCCCGCGCTCATTGTGAATGTGATGCGCGGCGGTCCCGGTCTTGGCACTATTCAGCCCTCGCAGGCCGACTACTTTCAGGCTACAAAGGGCGGTGGTCATGGCGACTACCACCTGATAGTTCTCGCACCGGCCACTGTTCAGGAAATGGCTGATTTCGTAGGTCTGGGCTTCGACCTCGCGTTCAAATACCGCAATCCGGCGATGATTCTTGCCGACGGTGTAGTAGGACAGATGATGGAAAAGGTAGTGCTGCCCCCTCAGCGTCCTCGTAGAACCGAAGCTGAAGTTGAACAGCAATGCCCCTGGGCTGCTTGTGGCAAGGGGACGCGAAAGCATCGCAATGTGATCACTTCTCTTGAGCTCGATTCAGCAAAAATGGAAGTCAACAATCTGAGATTCCAGGAGACATATCGCCGCATACAAGAGAACGAAGTGCGCTACAAAGAGTATTACACCGACGATGCCGAATACCTCATCGTAGCCTTCGGTTCCATAGCCCGAATATGCCTTAAGGCAATCGAAGAAATGCGAGAGGCCGGGATAAAAGTTGGTTTGCTCCGCCCCATCACCCTCTGGCCATTCCCCACCACCCGCATAGCCGAGCTTGGCAACCGAGTAAAGGGCATCCTCACCGTAGAACTCAATGCCGGGCAGATGATAGAGGATGTTCGCCTGGCCGTTGAAGGCGCCGTGCCGGTACATCATTTCGGACGAATGGGCGGTATTGTGCCTAACCCCGGTGAAGTTACACAGGCACTCAAACAACATTTCACAGAGCTCGCTTAACACAGAATCCCATGACCGAACAAGACATCATAAAACCCGAAAACAAGGTCTACGCACGCCCACGACTGCTGACCGAAAACCATACACACTATTGCCCCGGATGCTCCCACGGTGTGGTTCATAAACTCGTGGCCGATATTCTGGACGAGATGGGTCTGGAGGACCGCACGATAGCCATCGCACCTGTCGGCTGCGCCGTTTTTGCCTACAACTACATAGATGTGGACTGGATTGAAGCACCCCACGGCCGCGCACCGGCACTTGCAACCGCGGCAAGCCGCCTTAACCCAGACCGAATGGTTTTCACCTATCAGGGCGACGGCGACCTCAGCGCCATCGGCACCGCCGAAACAATCCACTCCTGCAACCGAGGCGAAAATATCACCATCATCTTCATTAACAACGCCATCTACGGAATGACCGGCGGTCAGATGGCTCCCACCACACTTCTGGGCATGAAGACCGCGACAACTCCCTATGGCCGTACCGTAGAGCTCAACGGCTATCCTCTGGCAATTACCAACCTCCTGGCACAACTCGACGGCACCTGCTATGTGACCCGACAGGCTGTCCACACTCCCGCAGCTGTGCGTAAAGCTAAATCAGCAATCAAGAAGGCATTCGAGAATACCCTTGCCAAGAAGGGCACATCGGTGGTAGAGATTGTATCTACCTGCAATTCCGGCTGGAAGCTGACTCCCGCACAGTCAAACGACTGGATGGCAGAGCATATGTTTGAAAAATACCCTCTGGGCGACCTCAAAAACGAATAATCATGAAAGAAGAAATAGTAATTGCCGGTTTCGGCGGACAGGGTGTCCTCTCAATGGGTAAAATTCTTGCTTACGCAGGACTTATGGCCGACCTGGAAGTGACCTGGATGCCGTCTTACGGCCCCGAGCAGCGCGGTGGCACGGCCAACGTAACGGTTATTCTCTCGGACAAGCCAATCAGCAGCCCTGTGCTGGACAGCTATGACACTGCCGTGGTGCTCAACCAGCAGAGCCTCGATAAATTCGAAAGCAAGGTAAAACCCGGCGGAACGCTGATCTACGACCCCACCGGCATACACCATCTGCCTACCCGTACCGATATCACCGTGGTGCCTGTCGACGCTATGGAGGCGTGTATAAAGCTCAATAATTCAAAGACTTACAACATGGTTCTGCTGGGCGCGCTCCTGAAATGCCGCCCTATCGTGGAAATCGACGCCGTAATCCGAGGGTTGCGCAAGACGCTCCCGGAACGCCACCACCACCTGCTCCCCCTCAACGAACAGGCGCTACGCGAAGGGATGGCGCTGGTGTAGAGTTTTTTGCGCTCTTTTGCTTTGGCGGCGTTGCTTTGCGCGGTTTGGGGTTGACGAGGGTTTGCAGAACTACTTTTGCTCTGACTATCAACCCATCCCGGGTTGATGGTCAGAAAGGATGGTGTAACCGGGCACTGCGTACCCGGTTAACGATGAAATCAAGGCCTCTGGCCTTGAACCCCGATACCAGCAGGGGCGTTGGTGACATCGCGGAGCGATGTCCGTACATTTATTTTGCTGGGGTTCAGGCGATTAGGTTGGCGGGTCAAAAGGACGCACCGAACGTGCGTCCGTACATTTATTTATTGTGCGAGCTTTGGGTTTTGGGGTTATGCTTTGCGGGGGCGGCGGTTGGGTTTTTTGCGCAGGACTATGGCTGTGCGGGCGGGGATGTAGAGTTTTAGCCATTCTACGCCTGAAGGTGCGTAGAGGGGGTCGGATTGGGTGAGGTGCTCTACTTTTTCGTCGACGTTGCCGAAGCCTCCGAAGGCGGGGTTGTCGGAGCTCATCACTGTTTTGTATGCTCCTGCGGGTGCGAGGATGCCATAGTCGGAGAAGCTCTTGTAGGGGTGGAAGTTGAATACGAACACGAGATCGTCGCGCATGAATGCGAGCACGTTGTCGCCGTCCTTTTCCCAGAGTTTGCGCAGGGGTTTGGCCTGGAAATTGTGCTTCTTTGATACGAGTTCAATCATCGCGTTGTCGAATGCGTTGAGGAACTTGTACTGGAGGTCTTCGCGGTCGACGAGGTCCCACTGACGGCGCGCATATTTGTAGCTCCATCCGTTACCTTCGCGCGGGAAGTCGATCCATTCGGGATGACCGAATTCGTTGCCCATGAAGTTGAGGTATCCACCGTTGATGGTGGCTAATGTGACCAGTCGAATCATCTTGTGGAGGGCTATGCCGCGTGTTACGACGGGGTTTTGGTCGCCGACCATCATGTGCCAGTACATTTCCTTGTCGATAAGGCGGAAAATGACGGTTTTGTCGCCCACCAGAGCTTGGTCGTGGCTCTCCACATATGAAATTGTTTTTTCGTCGGCACGACGGTTTGTCAATTCCCACCAAATTGATGTCGGGTGCCAGTCTTCGTCCTTCTTCTCCTTGAGGGTTTTGATCCAGTAGTCGGGTATACCCATTGCCATGCGGTAGTCGAAGCCGATACCACCGTCCTTTACGGGAATAGCGAGTCCGGGCATGCCGCTCATTTCTTCGGCGATGGTGATAGCTTCGGGTTTGATTTGGTGTATGAGTTTGTTGGCCAGAGTGAGGTAGGTGATAGCGTCGGTGTCCTGTCCGCCGTCGTAGTAGTCGGAGTAGCTGCCGAAAGCTTTGCCCAGGCCGTGGTCGAAGTAGAGCATAGAGGTTACGCCATCGAATCGGAAGCCGTCGAAGTGATATTCTTCCAGCCAGTATTTGCAGTTGGAGAGGAGGAAGTGCAGAACTTCGTTTTTGCCGTAGTCGAAGCAGAGGGAATCCCAAGCGGGGTGTTCGCGGCGGGCGGGGTCGGCGTGGAAGTATGTAGCGGGGTCGCCGTCGATACGTCCGAGGCCTTCGTTTTCGTTCTTAACGGCATGGGAGTGCACGATATCCATAATTACGGCGATGCCTCGTGCGTGAGCGTCGTTGATGAGTGCTTTAAGTTCTTCGGGAGTGCCGAAACGCGAGGATGCAGCGAAGAAATTGCTCACATGGTAGCCGAAGGAGCCGTAATAGGGATGTTCCTGAATCGCCATAATCTGGATAGCGTTGTATCCGTCCTTTTCGATACGGGGGAGCACATTGGTGCGGAATTCTTCGTAAGTGCCCACGCCTTCGCGTTGCTGAGCCATTCCGATGTGGCATTCGTAGATGAGCAGGGGAGCGGTGTCGGGGGTAAAGTCGGCGTCGGTCCACTGAAATGTTTTGTCGGGATTGTAGACCTGAGCGGAGAAAATGTGAGTCTGTTCATCCTGCACCACACGGTTTGCGTATGCGGGAATACGTTCGCCCTGACCGCCGGGCCATTTTACGAG
Source organism: Bacteroidales bacterium (assembly GCA_014800065.1). The sequence continues at coordinate 10,745 of JAAVGX010000089.1, forward strand.
CATTTTGTATAGCTGACCGTGCTTTATAGCGGATTTGGGCAACTTCACCTCCCACACGCCGCTGTCGCCGACTCTCCGGAGCTGGTAGCGGGGGGATTCGGCCCATCCGTTGAAGTCGCCGATGAGGGAGATGGCGGTTGCGTTGGGAGCCCACTCGCGGAAAGTCCAGGTGTTGTCGGGGTTGCGGTGGAGTCCGAAATACTTGTGTGCGTTAGCGAAATCGTCCAGATTTTTGGCCTCGCCCAGCAGGTCGCGTTCCTTTCGGATTGCGTCCTGATGCCGTCCGATGATAGCTTCGGAGTAGGGTTCGAGCCAAGGGTCGTTCTTAAGAATGCTCAGTTTGCGTGCCATATGTTGGAAATGTCAGTTTGTCAATATATTATAAATTCGAACACTTACTTATCCTTTTCGACCGAAATCGGCGGGAATTTCGCCCCATAGGTCGGTTTGCCATTTGAGGATAGGGTTCCTGATGGGGCCGTTTGCGGCGAGCCAGGCGTCGGCACGGGCGAGGAGGTCGAGGGCCGGTGCTGTGCGTTCGTCACGGCCGAGGCTTGTGCGGGAGTGCCCTCTGCGTAGCCACGCGAGGGTGTTGCGCGAGTCGGTGTAGATGGGCGTGGAGAAGTCACCCTGAGCGGCCAGCATGGCGGCCAAGTGTATCATGCCGATGTATTCGGCTATATTGTTTGTGCCGATCAGATTCTTTTTAGCGCCGATGTGGAATACCTCCGAGCCGTCGATAACCCTGACAGCGCGGTACTCCATCACGCCGGGATTTCCGGCGCAGGCGCCGTCCACGGCGATGGCGTTGAGGTTTATGCCCGGAACGACGGTGTAGTCGGGGTAGCCACCGGGCTCAATGACCTTCGGCTTGGGAGTGTGGCTCACAATCTGGCGTACCAGGTTCAGGTGGTCCTCCATTCGTCCGCGGTAAGCGGCCACGGCCTCGTCCTGAGAGTCGAACGATTTATATCTTGCTCCGGGGAAGTTGTGGATTTGCTCCTGGCATTCACTCCAGGAGTCGTACACTCCGGGTTCCTGCCCCACCCACACGACGTACCATTTATTACGGCGATTGCTCACGAGAATTGAATTAAGAGGTTGATATCTACATGCCGGATGCCCAGGCGCCGGGCCACGTCGATGCTGACGCACTTTCCTATAAAAGTCATAACGGCTTCGCGCAGTCCGGAGTTCAGTTTGAGAGCGTTTGATACGCCGTCGCACACCAGAATATCGTCCAGCAGGGTCACAAAAGTGTTGCTCAGTGCCATGGCAACGGTTCGTGGCACGGCATTTCCGGCGTTGATGTAGCAAAGTCGGGTGGGCTCCGAGGGGTTATTGTCGGATGGTGAGGCGAGGTCCAGGTCCACCACCTGCATAGAGGGGAATGCCGAGCCCGGGTTGGCGGTAAGGTCGAAGCAAATCACACCGCGTTTCATCACGTCCACCATGTCGCAACCCACCACGGCGGAATCGTGAGCCGTGTTTGTGGCAACGATAATGTCGGCACTTCGCAGGGCGGAGCTGAACACCCGAGGATGAAGGGTTGACCCGATAACACCGGCACCGAGGGTGCGCATGGTTTCGCGTAGGCGGTAAATGTCGTTGTCGAACATTCGCACCGTTGCGCCTAATCCGAGGGCCGTCTGAGCCGCGGCGTAGGCACTCATGTCGGAGCCAATCACCATCACCTCGCAAGGCACCACACCGGCTACGCCACCCAGCAGGATGCCTTTTCCGTGGATTGCATCGGCCAGCAGAGAGGCTGCCACTGCAATGGATGCTCGGCCGGCTATCTCCTGAAGGATGTCGGTGAAGGGGCGATTCCCGGCGTGGTCGCGTACTTCGAGCAAGTTCAGGGTTATTATATTTCGCTCCAGCAGCATCTTGAAAGCCAACGGGTTTGTGTCGGCCGGGCGCATGAAGGTGAGTAACAATGCCCCTCGTTTGAGTCGGGCCGCCTCCTGAACCTCCAGCGGTGGCAGATACACTACAATATCGGCCACCAATGCTTCCGCCCGCTTGACAATTTCCACGCCGCAGCGGCTGTAGGCTTGGTCGGAATAGTGGATATGCCGTGCGGCACCTTCTTCCATCTTCACCTTGAAGCCTTTGGCAACCAACATTCCGGCACCTTCGGGTGTGAAAGGGAATCGATGGTCGAAGGAGGTGTCGGAAGCCGGAAGACCAATCACAGCTTGTCGTGCCACGGTGGTGGCGCGCAACATCTGTTCGAGCGGAGTGGGACAAGACATTCTTTTGGGGAGGAGGAGTTTAAAGTTTGGAATTGAAAGTTAAAAGTTAAGAGGGGTTAGGCCGGGTATCAGGTTGCAGAATGCTTCTACGGCGGTGTTGATTTCGTCTGCGGATTCGAGGTGAGAGGCATCGAATTTTATGTGTGCGCGGCTGTAGGCCGGAGTTCGTGCCTGTACCAATTCGTTCACCCTGCCGGCTAATCGGTCGGCATCGCCGTGAGCATCGGCTACCAGAGGACGCTGTGTGGCGGGTGCGAGCTGCAGTCGTCGAACAATCACCGCTGTTGGGGCGGTGAGCCACACCACGGTGCCGCAGCGTAGCATCAGGTCCATGTTTTCGGGGCGGCAGGGAGTGCCGCCACCGCAGGCCACAATGGCGTTAGAGGCTGCCGCTTCTTCTAAGCAAGCGCTTTCCAGATGCCGGAAGTGCTCCTGACCATGACGGGCAAAAATTTCGCTCACGCTCATCCCTGCCCGGGCTTCAACGGCGGCATCCAGGTCGATAAAACGTCGATTGGGCAGACGCTCGCTGAGCGCCTGCCCGAGAGTACTCTTCCCGGAAGCCATTATGCCAATCAGGAAAACCGGTCGGCTCATTTATTTTGTGGCGTCCTTCTTCAGGATGTCGCGTATTTCCACCAGCAGCTCTTCGGTAGTGGGCCCGGCGGGTGCTTCGGGAGCAGGTTCTTCGGCGGGTTTTTTCTTCAGATTGTTGATGAACTTGATAGCCACGAAGATACAGAATGCAATGATGATGAAGTCGATGATGGTCTGCACGAAAGCGCCCCAGGTGATAGCCACTTCGGGTGTGATTATCTCAGTGCCTTCGGTGACACCCTTCTGGATGACCCATTTGAAGTCGGAGAAGTTCATGCCGCCGGTAGCCATGCCGATTGCGGGCATGATGATGTCGTTGACCAGCGATGTTACGATTTTGCCGAAAGCGGCGCCGATGATAACACCGACAGCCATATCGACCACATTGCCACGCATGGCAAAATCTTTGAATTCATTGAAGAATTTCTTCATAGGGATTGAAATACTTTATTAGTTATGGAGGGAATAAGGATAGATTAGCGTTGGAGTGCAAATATAAACAAACTTTTCAACAAAAAAAAATTACAAAAGTTCAAAAGAGGGAGTAAAAAGGGTCGAAATGACCCATTTGGCGAAAATCCGTTCAAAAATCCGTCAGAAATCTAATTTTTTTGGTGGAAATGTTGTTTTTTTCTGAAATTCATGCTATTTTTGTGGGACAGACCGCTTGCAGAGGCCCGGTCAGGGTTTATGTGGGCGGGATGCAGACATAATATAAGCGTTTACTCAGCGCTCTTTCTTGGCTCGTTGAAACTTCGCAACTTTCAGAATCAGTCAGGATTGCAGCAAGCAGTAGATGTCCTTTTGGGTATGTACTTTTTTTCCGATAATGGGTGTTTTGGCGCTCGTTGTCGGAAGATTCGCATATTCCGCGTGAGGCTTCTGCAGGCTTGCTCGTTCCACTGATTCGGGCAATGCGAAGGCCTCAACGAGCGGAACGAGCAGCAAGTATGGCTCTCACGCTTTTTTTATCTATAACTCAATCATTATTGTCTCGCCGGAGAGAGAGCCCGATGGCTTACCCGGAGGTTGAAACAGCACAGACCTTCGGTATGATTCATTTAACCTTTCTCAAATTTTCTTACAATGAGACAAAAAATTCTATTATTTTTGCTGCTCTTCGCGGTATTCCCAACCTGGGCCACTGACGGCGATACTTTTGAAGTGAAATGTGGTGTCCACTACGTTGAATTTCAGATCGTTGATGAGAATGCGCGAACTTGTATCACGGTACCGGGTCACTATGAATCAACCGGTAGTTGGGGTTCAGGTCAGACATTGTGGAATGCTTCCGAACTTGTACTCCCGGCAAGTCCCGTCGATACCTCTACCGGTAAGGCTTACAAGCTGATAGGTATCGGCGAGTACTCCTTCGCTATGAGTGGGATGCCCTCCGTGGTTATCCCCGAAGGTGTAACTTACATCGGCCAGGGTGCGTTCTACTCCTGTACGAAACTTTCGTCAATAACCATTCCCTCGACCGTGACCACCATTGGTGATCTGACAGAACAGGGCTTTGGTGTGTTCCAGGGCTGTTCCGCACTGACTGCCATTGGACTGCCTTCGTCAGTCACAACAATAGGCTATCAGATATTTTGTAATTGCCGCAATCTGGAATCAGTTACATTACCGAGTTCACTGACTACGATTTCGTCAAAGGCGTTCTATGGCTGTTCGGCTTTGAAGTCTATCAATATCCCGAGTTCGGTAACTACTATCATGAACTCAGCGTTTGCCAATACGCCGCTTAAGAGTATAACATTACAGAACGTAACTAAAATTGGCAATCAGGCTTTCGCCTTCTGTACAAGCCTTGAGAGTGCCACCCTCAATAAGGCTCTAACATCCGCTGGCGAAGCTATCTTCTATAGCTGTTCGGCTATGACAACTGTGAAACTCAATGATGCAATGACCGAGATTCCCAGTCAGATGTTCCTCAATTGCTCGAAGCTCACTACAATTAATTTCCCCAAGAAAATACAGAGCATCGCATCTCAAGCATTTAGAGGCTGTTCCGAACTGAAGAGTGCCGATTTGAGTAGCTGCACGCAGCTTACCGAGCTCGGGGCTTCGGCTTTTGCAAGTTGTACTTCTCTTGCCACTGTTAAACTTCCGACGGGCCTTACAAAGCTGGGAACTGCTGCCTTCACTTCGTGTCCGGCACTTACAAGCATAACACTCCCCTCGACTCTTACCTCAATAGGCAATAATGCTTTTTATATGTCAGGTCTGACGAGTATTACCATTCCGAGTAGTGTTACCTCTTTGGGCGAAGGCTCTTTCCGCTCGTGTAAGCTCACTTCCGTAACTATTGGCAATGGTGTTACCAAAATCCCATATTATGCGTTCGGCCAGAACGCGAATTTGTCTAAGATCACCTTCCCGACCAATATTCAGGTAATCGGTGACGGTGCATTTTATGGATGCGCTATCCCCTCGCTCAACATCCCAACTACCGTTACATCCATCGGAAGCAAAGCATTCTATGACATGAGCGCTTGCGCCAATATCACGTATCAGACCACCGAAACACTTGCTGTGGTTGCTGACGATGCTTTCTATGGCTCTTATAGCAAGCCGCTGTATGTAGCTTCCGGCATGAAGGCCAAGTTCCAGGCTGCCAGCGGGTGGAATAAATTCACCAACATCCAGGAGATAGGTATCTATTACAAACATCCGAAGATTGTATACGCCGTAAATGATTACTCTTCTGTGCCTCCTGTACCACTTCTCGATCCTGTATATGCCGGTGCTGCCGGTTTTTCTATTTCAATAGATAACTACTCGGTTGTTGAATACAAGGAGGATGTTAAAAACCCATACCACGCGTATGATCCGGAACACCAACCTGAGACTTTTTCCGGTTGGTTCCTTACCGGGGCCAAGGGTACGGCAACGATTACCGCTACGCTTAATGGCTACAATCTTTCTGCTAAATGTGTAGTCACGGTACTCAATGATGAAATAACAGTCGGGGACTACAAGTACAGTATTAGCCCTGACGTAAGATTTCCCTTTGTGCCTGATCCATCCGACCCTTGGATTATGTACGCCCGTCAGGTGGCATTTGTAAATGGATTTGCTTCGGGGAAAGGTCCTGATGCAAACGGGCTATTGACATTACCCACTTCTGTCACCTCTAATGGCAATGATTTTGAAGTGTTGGGTATTCGTAGCGGTGCTTTTAACAGTAATACAAAAATAAAGAGCGCAGTAATCCCCGCGTCCTATGTTTCAATCGGTAGCGTGGCATTTAAGAATTGCTCGTCCTTGGAGGCGGTTTATTTTGAACCGGGAACCGAGACATATTCATATAGCATAGGGAGTAATTATCAGTTTCCCTTGTGTGAAAATCAGGCATTCGAGAATTGCACAAATCTGAAGTCGGTGATATGGGCTCGTGAGTATTTGGAAATCGAATCCGATGTGTTCAAGGGTTCATCCAATATTGAAGACCTTGTTGTGGATTCTTCTATGGCCTCGAACGAGGCTTTTGCCGACATTTCAGATAAGACAATCATTCCTGCAGACGCTACCGTAGAGAATGGTCTCGTGATAAGTGCTGACGGCAAGCTCATCAGGGTGTCGCCTACTGTCGCAGGCTCTGTCAGCCTTGACGAATCAACAATCGGCATCCAGATTACGAGCATCGAACCCGGTGCATTCAAGGGCTGCTCGATGGTGACCAGCATCACTCTTCCGTCTACCGTGACTTCAATCGGTGCCGAAGCCTTCGACGGCTGCTCAAGCCTGCGTTCGCTTGACCTCTCGGCTCTGTCCGGCCTCACAACTATTGAAGAAAGCACCTTCAACGGTTGCTCGGCTCTCCAATCTGTCGACCTGCCTTCGGGAATCAAGTCAATCGGCGATAATGCCTTCAACGGCTGCAGCAGCATCACCGAAGTTGCCATCCCCAACGGCGTTGCATCGGTAGGCAACGGCGCTTTCAGCGGCTGCTCCGCCATGACATCCGTCGTAATTCCTTCGACTGTAACCTCTATCGGCGACAATGCTTTCAACAACTGCTCCGGCCTTACCGAAATCTCCCTGCCCTCCGGCCTCAAGGCCATCGGCAGCGGCACTTTCAGCGGTTGCGCAGGCATCACCGATATCACCATCCCCGAAGGTGTCACTACCGTGGGCAACAATGCATTCGCAGGCTGCTCAAGTGTAACGACACTCGTCATCCCCTCCACTGTCACCACCATCGGGGCCTCGGCCTTCAGCGGCACTTCCGTGTCCAACGTGATGGTTCCCTCCTCGGTGACCAGCATCGCTGCCGATGCGTTCAAGGACTGCCGCGACCTCACCATGGTGTACTATCCCAAGAGTGTAGGCACCCTGACGCTGCCTTCAGGCGCTCAGGCTGCTCAGTACAACAGCGATGAAACCCCCGTCGTAATCAATGGTATCATCTACGGTACGAAGGTAATCAACGGCGAGCAGGTGCCCGTCACTGTTATCGGCGTCACCGGTAAGATCAGCGGTACTGTCGTTATTCCCGAAACCGTCACCACCATCGAGGCCGGAGCCTTCAAGGATTGCTCGGATATCACCGAGGTTATTATTCCCAAAGGTGTCACCACAATCGGTGCGAACGCTTTCGAGGGCTCCAGCCTTACCGAAGTGGTGATTCCCGCAAGCGTCACCTCCATCGGTGCCGGCGCCTTCAACGGTTGCGACAACCTCAGCCTCGTGGTATATCCCGAAACCATGACCTCGGGTGTACAGCTGCCCGGCGGCGTCAACGCTGTTTCCTATCCGGCTGATGTTACACCTGTGATTATCGACGGTGTCATCTACGGTACTACTGCCGTCGACGGCAAGCAGATAATCACCACGCTTATCTCCGTGCCCGAGGACAAGGAGGGTACTGTCGTTATCCCCGCATCCGTCACAACCATCGAGGCCGGTGCCTTTAAGGGTTGCTCCAAGGTTACCGCGATTGAACTGCCCGACAACCTCATCACCATCGGCGACGGTACTTTCGAGGGTACGGCTGTCACCAACTTGATTATCCCGAGCAGCGTCACTTCGGTTGGCGAAGGCGCATTCAGCGGTTGCTCCAACCTGACCACCGTAGTACATCCCGCTTCGCTTGATGTCAAGGTTCCGGAAAATGTCAAGACTGCAACTTATTCAGGCGACGAGACCCCGATTATCGAGAACGGTTTCATCTACGGAGCCACCGTTAAGGACGGCCAGGTTGTTTACACCACTCTCATTTCTGTTCCCGCCAACGCCACCAGCCCCGTCAAGGTACCCGACACTATCACCACCATTGCCGAGGGCGCGTTCAGCGGCTGCACCAATGTCACCGAAGTGGAATTGCCCGAAGGCCTGAAGGAAATCGGCAATAACGCTTTCGCAGGAAGCGGCATCACAAGCATCGATATTCCCGAGGGTGTAACCACCATCGGCAGCGGCGCGTTCTCCGGCACGGCTATCACCCAGGTGGTGCTCCCCGAGAGCGTCACCAGCGTGGGCAGCGGTGCTTTCGAGGGTTGCTCAAGCCTCACCACCGTGGTTTATCCCGCCACTCTCGGACAGTCGATCGAGGTCCCCTCCACCGTCAACTCGGTTTCATATGAGGAGGGTCAGACTCCGGTGGTTGAAAACGGCTATGTGTACGGAACTGTGGACGGTGTGAAAACTGTGCTTATTTCTGTTCCCAACGATGCCAAGTCTGTCGTAATTCCCGAAACCGTCACCTCTATATATAAGGGTGCCTTCGAAGGTTGCACCGAACTGACTAAGGTAACCATCCCCGGTACTGTCAAGGA